>CAMFEP010000017.1 GCA_945949405.1 Kiritimatiellales bacterium | reverse complement strand
GGGCGGCCAGGCGGCCGCCCCTCCCGTTACGTTGGGGGCATTGTCCCTGTATAGAGAAGCAAGGAGTTCGGTAGCCATGGCAAATGAAGTAGCAGCAAAGAAGCGTGAAAAGACCGGTTCCGCCGAAGCCCGCCGCATGCGACTTGCGGGGCGGCTGCCGGGGGTCGTTTACAACAACAAGGGTGAAGCCAGCCACATTGAGCTGGTGCTGCATGACTTCGAGCGTCTGCTGCAGCACCATACCAGCGAAAATTTGATCGTGGATCTCACGGTGGACGGTGCAGCGGCGGGCAAGGCACTGCTGAAGGAAGTGCAGCACGACCCGATCACAGGCTATGTGGTGCACGTGGACCTGATGGCGATTTCGATGACCCAGAAGCTGCGCTTGCACATCGAGATCACGCCGGTGGGGCAACCCGCGGGCGTGGAGGCGGGCGGCATCATGGAGCAGGTGCTGCGCTCGGTGGAGGTGGAGTGTCTGCCGGCGGATTTGGTGGAGGATTTCAAGGTGGATGTCAGCGCGCTCAAGATTGGCGACTCGATGCTGGTGCGCGATCTGGAGCTGGGTGACAAGTATACGGTGATCACCTCGGGAGCCCTGGCGGTGGTGGCGGTGGCCCAGCCGCGCGAAGAAGAGGCGGCGCCGGATGCCGCGGCGGCGACGGGTGTGGCGGCGGGCACGGAGCCGGAAGTGATCGCCAAGGGCAAGAAGGAAGAAGAAGGCGAAGAGGGTGCGGAGGGCAAGCCGGCGGCCAAGGGTGGTGCGGCGCCCGCCAAGGATGCCAAGGCTGGTGCAGCGCCCGCGAAGGACGCGAAGGGCGGGGGCAAGAAGTAATTGGGAACGCGGAAACGTCCAACATCCAACATCGAACGTCCAGCGTCGGATGCGAAACGGATGGGGGCTTTCAGTTCTCCGGGCTACTCCGTCGGTTGAGGGCGGCCAGGCGGCCGCCCCTCCCGATGAGGTGGCGGTTAGGGGACGGCCGTGAAAATCGTCGTGGGGTTGGGCAATCCTGGGAAGCAATACGCGCACACGCCGCACAATGCGGGCTTTGACGTGGTCGATGTCCTGGCGGCGGAATATGGGGTGAAGTTTCGTGGGAGTTTGCGGCTCAAGGCGCACACGGGCGAAATTCAAATTGGCGAGACCAGGGTATTGCTGGTCAAGCCCGACACCTTCATGAATGCCAGCGGCGAGGCGGTGGCGGCCATTTTGCGGCGGTCGCCGGCGGTGGCCGAGGATGTGCTGGTGGTGTTGGACGACGCGGATCTGCCGCTGGGGCGGCTGCGCATCCGGGTGGCGGGAAGCAGTGGCGGGCATCGCGGGCTGGCATCGATCACGGCCAGCTTGGGGAGCGAGGCCGTTGCGCGGATTCGCGTGGGCGTGGGGCGTGGGGCCACGGGCGAGCGGGATTTGGTGAACCATGTGCTTTCCAAGCCGGCGCCCGGAGATCGGGAATTGCTGGTGCGGGCGGTGGAGGTGGCGGCGCGGGCGGTGGTGGGGTGCGTGCGGGATGGGGTGCCGGCGGCGATGAACGAATTTAATGGATTGAAGATTGAAGATTGAAGATTGAGGATTGGGGGCTTTTGATAGAAGCATCGGGATCGATTCCGATGCCGATTCCGACCCCGACCCCGAATGGGTTAGGGGCAACAGCCTCTTTTTGAATTAAATGTATATAAGAGCACCACCCGCCTTGACGTGGCGGGGGTGTCTGTCATATAAGAACAGATTGCCTGTGAGAGCGTTGTCCGCTGGGGGCGGCGGGGCGCCCGGCAAGCCAAGCAGGATCAGACAGGAGACACGGGTTGAATACATACGATATCATGTTCATTTTTCCGTCGACGCTGGTGGATGAGGCGTTCGACAAGCAGTTTGAAGCGGCCCAGGCTGAGATCACCAAGCTGGGTGGCACGGTGGTGCGGTCGGAGCGCATGGGGAGGCGGTCGTTCGCGCGGCCGATCAACAAGCGCGGGGACGGGCTATATGGGCGCGTGTGGGTCAAGCTGGATGCGGTTCATGTGGACGGTCTGGTCGGGCGCTACAATTTAAACGAAGAGATTTTGCGGGTGCAGGTTCGGAAGTTGGATGGCGACGTGCCGCCGGTGGCGCCGCCGCGGCCGGTGATGGCGTCGGAAGGATCGCATTATGGCGAGCCTCAATAAAGTTTTGTTGATGGGGAATCTGACCAAGGATCCGGAAGTCAGGTACATTCCGTCGGGCAAGGCGGTGTGCGAGCTTGGACTGGCGATCAACGAGAATTACAAGGGCAAAGACGGTAACACCGTGGAGCAGGCGGTGTTCGTGGACGTCGTGGTGTGGGACCGGCAGGCGGAGACCTGCGGGCAGTATCTGCACAAGGGTTCGCCCGTGATGGTCGAGGGGCGGTTGCAACTCGACAAGTGGAAGACGAAGGAAGGCGAAAACCGGAGCCGGCTTCGGATTCGCGCGGATCGCGTGCAATTTTTGGGCAGTCCCCGCGGGAACGCGGCGGTGCGGGATGGTGACGGCGACCAGGGGCCGACACCGGGTGGCCGTGACGGTGGTGGTGGCCGTGAGGATGCCGAGCCCGTGGCGGGCGGGGCGCCGGAGAGTGTTGCGGGCGGTGGTGGCGGGGACGACGATAATTTGCCGTTTTAGGGAGGCTGGAGCGATATCATGTTGCGCAAAGAGTCAAGTCGGGGGCGGGATCGGGATGACGAGCGTGGTGCGAAGGGTAAGAAGCCGCGCCGCGAAGAATTGCCGCGCAAGCGGTCGCGTTTTCTTGAGGGTGTGAAGACGATCGACGTCAACGACCACGAGTTTTTGCGCCAGTTTGTGACGGAGCACGGCAAGATCGTGCCGGCGCGCATGTCCGGCGCCTCGGCCAAGCACCAACGCCTGATCAAGAACGGCATTCGCCGGGCGCGCGTCATGGGTCTGATTGCCTGATCCGAATGTGAGTTGAGCTGGGAGAGTTTTCATGGCGACTGAATTATTGCTGACGGCGGATGTGAAGGATGTGGGGCTTGCGGGGGACGTGGTGCGCGTTTCCGAAGGATTTGCGCGTAATTTTCTGATTCCCAAGAAGCTGGCCTCGCCGGTGAACCCGGGGATGAAGCGCAGCATCGCGAAACTGCAGGTGGCCCGCGAAGCCGCGCGCCAGCAGGACTTGGACGCCGCGCGGGCCCTGGCGGTGCGTCTGGCGGACGTGAAGTGCACGATCAAGGCCAAGGCGGCCAAGGATAAGAAGCTGTACGGCTCGGTCACGGCGGTGGAGATTCTCGTGGCGTTGAAGGGGCAGGGCATCGCGCTGGACAAGAGCCAGCTTGTGCTCGAGAACCCGATCAAGGAGCTGGGCGTGGTCACTGTTTCCGTCAAGTTGCACGCCGACGTGCCCGCAACCCTCAAGGTGTGGGTGGTCGGGGAATAACTCGGCATGGCCACCGATCCAGGCTCTCCCCCTGCCGGGCGCAAGTCGGATCGGTCGCCCCCGTTCAGTGAAGAAGCGGAGCGCGGCGTACTGGGGTCGATTCTGCTCGATGCCGGGCGCGTGCTGGACCTGTGCATCACGTCGCAACTTGGGCCGGACTCCTTTTACGTCCCGGCGCATCGCACGATCTATGAGACCATGCTGGAGATGAACCAGCAGGGCGGAGTGATCGATGTGCTCACGGCGACCGAGCGGCTGCAATCGCTGGGGCGGATTGAGATGGTGGGCGGCGCCACGGCGCTCGACCGGCTGATCGATTCCACGCCCACGGCGGCGCACGCGGACTACTACATCGACATCGTGCGCCAGAAGGGCCTGCTGCGGACGATCATTGCGTGCGCGCGCGAAACGGAGCAGGACTGCTTTGCGGCGGAGGACACGGCGGACCTGGTGTTGAGCCGCGCCGAGCAGACTTTTCTGGAAATTTCCGAGGGGCGGCATGGCGCGAGCGTGTCGTGGCCGGAGGCGATCAAGTCGACGATCGCGCACGTCGACCGGATTCTGGATACGCGCCGGGGGCTGACGGGAATCTCCACAGGATTTTTGAATCTCGATCTGAAGCTGCAAGGGCTGCGCGCGGGGGAAATGATCGTCATCGCGGCGCGACCCTCGATGGGCAAGACCTCGCTGGCGATGAACATGGTCGAGCACATCGCGCTGGGCAAGGGCGACCCGGATCGCAAGCCACGGGCGGTGGGGATTTTCAGCCTGGAGATGTCGTACGAATCGCTGGTGCTGCGCATGCTGTGTTCCCACGCGGGGGTGCAGTCCTTCGGGCTGACGTCCGGGAAGATCGCGGCGGGGCCGGCGCACGCCAAGCTGATGACGGCGGCCTCGGTGCTTTCGAAGGCGCCCATTTTTCTGGACGACACGGGCGGGCTGGACATCATGGAATTGCGCGCGCGGGCGCGCCGCATGCGCAAGCGTCACGGCGTGGAAATCATCATGGTGGATTATTTGCAATTGCTGCATGCGCAGGATTACGCGCGCCAGGGGCGGCAGCTTGAGACGGCGCACGTGTCGGGGCAGCTCAAGGCGATGGCCAAGGAATTAAAGGTGCCGGTGCTGGTGTTGAGCCAGTTGAGCCGCGCGCCGGACCAGCGTGACAAACTGGGCAAGCCCAAGCTTTCGGATTTGCGTGACTCGGGCGCGATCGAGCAGGATGCGGACGTGGTGTGCATGTTGCGGCGGCCGTGCAAATACGAGGATGATCCGGAACACGAGGATCAGACCCTCGCCTATGTGGACGTGGCCAAGCACCGCAACGGACCGACGGGAGAAGTCATTTTGAATTTCGAGGACGAGTTTACGCGCTTCACCGATCGCGCCCATGGCGTGGACGGCGAGCAGGCCATGGAGCGCTTTGGCGGGGGCATGGATGTGGGCATGGAAGGCGGTAGCGAGGCATGATGGTGGCGACGCACGGAAGCGTGATGCGGGTGGCGGTGCTGGCGCTGGGATTGCTGGCGGCGCCGGGGGCACAGGCCGCCGGTGACGAGGCGATCATCCGCGAGATCGTCGTGACTAATCGCGGACCCGGCAAGGTCGAGGTCAGCCAAGTCACGGCCTACACGGCGATCCGCGCGGGCGACCTGCTCGACCGGCAGCGCATTTCCGCGGACGTGCGGCGGCTGCTCGACTCGGGGCGCTTCTCGGATGCTTCCGCGATGGCGGAACCGACGATTGATGGCGTGCGCCTGGTGTACGCGGTGCGCGCCAAATGGACGCTGCGCGATCCGATCACGATTCGTGGCGCCGAGCATTTCCGCCTGTCCAAAATTCGTGGCTTCATGGACCTGGATCAGGGCGCGCGCGTGGACGAACAGAACGTCGCCGCGGGGGCCAAGCGCGTGGAACTGGAGTACCGCGAGGATTTTTATCCGGATGCGACGGCGCAGTGGGAGTTGATTCCCGTGGATGCGGCGCAGGGGCTGGCCAATGTCACCATCACGGTGGACGAGGGCGGGCGGGCCAAGGTGCGCGCGCTGGAGTTTGACGGCAATGCGGGCGTGAAGGATAAAGACCTCAAGCATGTGGTGCGGCCGGTGACCTGGTACAACCCGTTCTCGTGGTTCAAGCGGGTGCACTACGATCCGCAGGAACTCGAAGAATTGCGCCAGATGGTGCTCAAGGAATATCGCAAGCAGGGGTATCTTGATGCGCGCGTGGGTGCGCCGGATGTGGTGCGCGACGCGAAGGGGCACGTGAAGCTGCGCTTCCCGATCGAGGAGGGTGTGCAATACCACCTGGGGACGGTCAGCGTGGGCGGCAGCGGCGTGGCGGTGTTCCCGAAGGAAAACTTCAAGGCCATGCTCAAGTTCAAACCGGGGGCGATTGCTTCCGACGAAACTTTGAAACAGCAGGCCAACGCCTTGCGCGACTATTTTGGCGCGCGCGGCTACATCCAGACCAGCGTGCGCCCGGTGCTTGATCCGAACCCGACGAATGCGATCGTCAATGTCGGGTACACGATCACCGAGGGGCATCTGACCAAGATCCGCAACATTCTGATCCGCGGTAACACACGCACGCGGGACAAGGTGATCCGGCGCGAACTGCTCGTGTATCCGGGTGAGATTTTCAATGAGGTCAAAGTGCGGCAGAGCGAGCGCGTGCTGAACAACCTCGGGTATTTCGGCAGCGTGCGCAGTGATCCGCTGGACACGCGCATCCCGGACGAAAAGGATTTATCCTTCACCCTGGAGGAAAAGCGCACGGGGCAATTCATGATCGGCGCGGGATTTTCGAGCGTGGATAATCTGATCGGTTTCACGGAAATTTCGCAGGGCAACTTCGATTTGCGCGGCTGGCCCTACTTCACCGGCGGCGGGCAGAAGGTCAAGGCGCGAGCGCAGTTCGGGTCGACGCGCAACGAATATTCGGTTTCCTTCGTCGAGCCCTGGTTTCTGGATCGCAAGCTCTCGCTGGGCGTGGATGCGTACCTGACCGAGGTGGATTACGACGATTATGACGAGCGGCGCCTGGGGACGTCGGTGAGCTTAAGCAAGGCGTTGCCCGGGCCCAACCGCATCCAATTCCGCTATCGGATCGAGAACCGAGAGATCAGCAACATCGCGGACACGAACGAATATTTTTACGCGGACGACCCCACGGAGTCGTATTTCTTCACGCAGGACGAAGACACGATCAAGAGCACGATTGGGGTGAATCTGACGCACGACACGCGCAACAGCCCCTTCGTGGCCACGCGCGGTGACAAGCTGACGCTGGGGGCGGATTTGTCAGGCGGACCGATGGGGTTCGACACGGACATTTACGAACTGTCCGCCACGGCGGCGCACTACCAGCCCCTGTGGTGGAAGCATGTTTTGAGCGCGCGCACGCGCTGGGAAGTGGTGGATGCGTACGGCGATACGGATGAGGTGTCGATCAGCGACCGCCTGTTCATCGGCGGCGGACGCACGGTGCGGGGGTACGACTATCGCGACGTGGGGCCGAAGGTGGTGCGCACGGACGCGACCACCGGCGCGACGATTCACCGGCCCGTGGGCGGCAACAGCCTGGCGCTGGCGAGTGTCGAATATGCGGTGCCGCTCGTTTCGGCGCTGCGGCTGGCGGCGTTTTACGACATTGGCAACGTCTGGCGTGATCCCTACGAATTCGAGTTGAGCAACCTGGCCAGCAGCGCCGGCGTGGGGATTCGTTTTGACCTGCCCGGGTTTCCGATCCGAATCGACCGGGCCTGGGCGTTGGAAAAAGACAGCGATCTGACGGATACGGATACGTGGACATTCTGGATTGGGTTTGAATAACGTGTGGGCGGGAATCGGTATCGGGTGTCGGAAGCGATCCCGATTCCGATAGCGACGCCGACCCCGATCGTGTTGCGGGGGATGGGCGCAGGCTTTAGGATTCAGACGCAGGATTACGATTAGGATTACGATTAGGATTACGATTAGGAGTACGAGCTGGAACAGGGAAGGACGATGGCGCATATGATGCATAAGATTTTGGTGGTGGGATTGGGGATGCTGGTGGCGGCGGGGTTGGTGATGCCGGTGCAGGCGGCGGGGGACCGGATTGCCGTGGTGCAACTGGAGCAATTGTTAAAGGCGCACCCGGACACGGTGCCGGCGGAAACCTCGCTGGAGAAACAGCGCACGGAATTTGAGACGGAACGGCGGTCCATGCTGGACGAAATGGGCAGGCGCAAGGAGGCCTTCGAGAGCTTGCGGGACGAAGCGGCCAACGAGGCCTTAAGCGAGGACGTGCGCAAGGAAAAGCTCAAGGCGCTGGAAGAAGCGTATGGGGAGCTGCGCAAATACGAAAAAGAAATTCAGGAGATCCAAATCCAGCGCCAGAAGGAACTCAACGATCATGGCCGCCGCCTGCGGGGGAGCATCGTCGAGAAGATCCGTGCGATCATCGAGACCTATGCCGAGGACAAGGGCTTTACGGTGGTGCTTAACGTTGAAAACGCGGGCATGAATGCCTTTGGCACGGTGCTGTACAGCGCGGACAAAAGCGACATTACGGCGGACGTGCGCAGCCTGATCGAAAAGCAAGCGGCGCCGTGAGGGGTTGCCAGGAGCCCGCGCGCGGAGCGCACGGGCGACCTTGGGCGGGGGATTAGGATTCGGATTACGAAGCGGATTGGGGCAGGGCGGACGTGAACGAGAAGACGCTGCAGCAGATTGCGGAGGTGGTGGGGGGGCGCGTGGAGGGCGACGGCGCGGTGCGCATTTGCGGGGTGGCGTCGCTCGGTGAAGCGGTGGCGGGGGATCTCACGTTTCTGGCGAATCCGAAGTACGCCGGTGAAGCGGCCAAGACGCGCGCCGCGGCGGTGATCGTGGGCGAGGATTTCACGGGGGCCTGTCCCGCGGCGCTGGTGCGTGTCAAAAACCCCGACCGGGCCTTTATGATGGCGGTGATTTTGCTGGCGCCGCCGCAACCGGTGCCGGTGCCGGGCGTGCATGCGACGGCGATTGTGGCGGAGGGCGTGACGCTGGGGGCGGGGGTCAGCATTGGCCCCTACTGCGTGATCGAAGCGGGCGTGTCGATTGGGGCGCGCTCGGCGATTGGCGCGCATGGCTATGTGGGGCACGACGTTTCGATTGGTGAGGACTGCCGGTTTTATCCGCTGGTAAGTATTCGCGAGCGGGTGACGATCGGTAGCCGGGTGATTTTGCACAATGGCACGGTGATTGGCAGCGACGGATTCGGGTATGTGCCGGAGAACGGGCAGTGGACCAAGATTCCGCAGCTGGGCACGGTGGTGGTGGGCGATGACGTGGAGATTGGCGCGAACGTGACCGTGGACCGCGCGCGTTTTGGCAAGACCGTGATCGGGCGGGGCGTCAAGATCGATAACCTGGTGCAGATCGCGCACAACGTGCAGGTCGGCGACCACACGGCAATGGCGGCACAGGTGGGGGTGGCGGGCAGCGCGGAGATTGGCGCGGGCGTGCAGCTCGGCGGCCAGGTGGGGGTGGCGGGGCATCTCACCATCGGCGACAAGGCGATCATCGGTGCGCAGGCGGGCGTCACCAAGGACGTGGCGCCCGGGGCATTCATGTGGGGCACACCCGCATCGACGATGGAAAAGTTCAGCGACATCCGGGCGCACACGATGCGCCTGCCTGAATTGAAAAAGCGGGTGCAGGAAATGGAAAAACGCATCGCGCAACTCGAATCAGGAAACAACCGCGGTTCGGCGTCAACATGAAGATTCTGGTCACAGGCGGGGCCGGCTATATCGGCAGCGTTACGACGGAAATGCTTCTCAACGAGGGGCACGAGGTTGTGGTGTTCGATAGCCTCGAATTCGGGCACCGCGAGGCGGTGGATTCGCGGGCGCGGCTGATTGTGGGCGATTTGCGGCAGGCGGAGCAGATTTTGGGGGCGATGAAGGAAACGCGGCCGGAGGCGGTCGTGCATTTCGCGGCGTACGCGCTGGTGGGCGAATCGATGGAAAAGCCGGAGCGGTATTTCCGCAACAATCTGGGCGGGGGCATGAATCTGGCGGAGGCCATGTTGGCCTGCGGCGTGGGCAAGATCGTGTTCTCCTCGACCTGTGCGACGTATGGGCAGCCGGACGCGGTGCCGATTCGCGAAGACACGCCGCAGCGGCCGACGAATCCGTATGGCGAGTCCAAGCTGGCATTCGAAAAGGTGCTCAACTGGTATCACGATCTGCACGGGATGCAGGCCACGTACTTGCGCTATTTCAATGCGTGCGGGGCGACGCAACGGCTGGGCGAGGATCACACGCCCGAAACGCATCTGATACCGCTGGTGCTGCAGACGGCGCTGGGCCAGCGGGCGTCGGTGAAAATTTTTGGGGACGACTATGACACGCCGGACGGCACATGCCTGCGCGATTATATTCACATTGAGGATCTGGCGCGGGCGCATCTGTGCGCGCTGACGAGCGGCAAATCGGGTCCGTTCAACCTGGGGATTGGGCGGGGGTACTCGGTGAAAGAAGTTGTCGAAACGGCGCGGGCGGTGACGGGGCGGCCGATTGCGGCAGAGATGGCGCCGCGTCGCGCGGGCGATCCGGCGCGGCTGGTGGCGGCGGCGGACAAGGCGCGCAGCGTGCTGGGATGGGTGCCGGTGCATACGGAACTGCGTGAAATCATTGCCGGGGCGTGGGCCTGGCATCAGGCGCATCCCCATGGCTATGGACGTTGAGCGACGGGCGGTGGAAGCCGGCGCGGCATTGCAACGCCAGGGGTGGTCGCTGGCGGTGGCCGAGTCGTGCACGGGCGGGTTGCTCGGCGCGGCGTTGACGGCGGTGGCGGGAAGTTCGCGTTATTTTCGCGGTGGCGTGATCGCGTATGCCAACGAGGCGAAGACGCAGCTGCTGGGGGTGCCGGCGGAGTTGCTGGCGCGCGAGGGCGCGGTGAGCCGCGCGATGGCAGTGGCGATGGCGAGGGGGGCGGCGCAGGCGTTGGATGCGGGCGTGGGCATGGGGATCACCGGGATCGCTGGGCCGGATGGGGGCACAGCGGCCAAGCCGGTGGGGCTGGTGTATGTGGCGGTGGCGCGGGGCGGATTGCGGGGGCACCACGCAGGACACGAAGAGCACGACGTGAGGGAACTGCGGTTGGCAGGTGGGCGCGAGGCGGTGCGGACTGCGGCGGTGCGGGAAGCGTTGGATTTATTGTTGGAATGTTTGGAACGCTGGACGTGAAGCGGGCGACGGGTCGGTGACGTAAAGGGAGATCATCATGGCCAAGAAGACGGACGAGAAAGAAAGCGGCGGAAACAGTGGCGGGAGCGGATCGCATATCGAGTCCGTGCTTGCGCAGATTCGCAAGGAATTTGGCGAAGGCGCCATCATGCGCATGGGCGGGACCGATCACATGAAGGCCATCAAGGTGATCCCGACGGGGGCCTATTCCCTGGACGTGGCACTGGGCACCGGCGGATTGCCGCGCGGTCGTGTGGTGGAGATATTCGGACCGGAGTCATCCGGCAAGACCACGCTGACGCTGCATGTGATCGCCAATGCGCAGAAGACAGGCGGGCTGGCGGCGTTCGTGGATGCCGAGCATGCCATGGACCCGACCTACGCGAAGAAAATCGGCGTCAACATGGATGAGTTGCTGGTGTCGCAGCCGGCATCCGGCGAGGAGGCCTTGAGCATTACGGAGACGCTGGTGCGCAGCAATGCGCTCGACGTGGTGGTGGTGGATTCCGTGGCGGCGCTGGCGCCGCGCGCGGAACTCGAAGGCAGCATGGGCGACGCGCATGTGGGGTTGCAGGCGCGGTTGATGTCGCAGGCCATGCGCAAGCTGACTGCGGCGATCTCGACCTCCAAGACCCTCTGCATTTTCACGAACCAGATCCGGGAAAAGATTGGCGTGATGTTCGGCAATCCGGAGACCACGCCGGGTGGGCGGGCGCTGAAGTTTTACTCGTCGGTGCGGCTGGACATCCGGCGCATCGCGGCGATCAAGGACGCGGCGGGCAAGGTGCTGGGCAATCGCACGCGCGTGAAAGTGGTCAAGAACAAGGTGGCGCCGCCTTTTACGGAAGCTGAATTCGACATTCTCTACGCGCGCGGAATTTCGTGGGAGGGTTCGGTGCTGGAAGTTGCGATCACCACCGGCGTGATCCAGAAGCGCGGCTCATGGCTGCAATACGAAGGCGAGCAAATTGGGCAGGGGCAGGACGCGGCGCGCGAGGTGCTTGAGAAGGACCCCGTGCTGACCAAGAAGCTGGTTGACGCGATACAGAAAAAGGCGGCGGAGACGGCGGCGGCGGCGACGGTTTAGGCGGCGGTGGACGGTATTTCAGGATCCGGACGGCCCGCCGGAGCCTCGCCCTCCAGGTGGAGGGCAACGCTTTTTGGGGCGGTATTTTGCTTTTGGGCAGTTCAAGAATAACAGCGCATGCAAATGCGTGAATCTGATCGGGATCGGGATCGATTCCGATTCCGATTGCGACCCCGCCCCCGATTGGGTTGCGGGCGATAGACCGCCTTGGGATACGGATATGACGGCGAATGAGTTGCGGGACATGTATTTGAGTTTTTTCCGGAGCAAGGGGCATGCGGTGATTTCGGGGGCCTCGCTGATTCCGGAGAACGATCCGACCGTGCTTTTCACGACGGCGGGGATGCATCCGCTTGTTCCGTATTTGCTCGGTGAAAAGCATCCGGCGGGGACGCGGCTGTGCAACGTGCAGAAGTGCATCCGCACGGGAGACATTGATTCTGTGGGCGATGCCTCGCATTTGACGTTCTTTGAGATGATGGGCAACTGGTCGCTCGGTGATTACTTCAAGGAAGAGGCGATTGCCTGGTCGTATGAATTCCTGACGTCGCGCGAGTATCTTGGGTTCAAGCCGGAGTTGCTCTTCGTCACCGTGTTCGAGGGCGATGCCAATGCGCCGCGGGACGAGCAATCGATCGCGATCTGGAAAAAGCTGGGGATTCCGGAGGCACGGATCACGGCGCTGCCCAAGGATGACAACTGGTGGGGGCCGGCGGGCAAGACCGGGCCGTGCGGACCGGACACGGAAATGTTCATCGACACGCAGCCGGGGGCGGGGGCGGGGCGGCCCGGGCAGCCGGGCGGGCGCTTTTTGGAAATTTGGAACGACGTGTTCATGCAGTACGAAAAGAAGGACGACGGCAGCCATGTGCCGCTGCGCCAGAACAACGTCGACACGGGCATGGGCGTGGAACGCACGGTGACGATGCTGCAGGGGCGGGCGTCTGTGTATGACACCGAGCTATTTGCGCCGATCATGGCGGCGATCGGGGATGGTGCGTCGCGGCGCCGGGACGAAAATGAAGACACGCAGAAAGCTTACCGGGTGATCGCGGATCATGTGCGCAGTTCGGTGTTCATCCTGGGGGATGAGCGCGGGGTAGCGCCGGGCAATCTGGGGCAGGGCTATGTGTTGCGGCGGCTGATCCGGCGGGCGGTGCGGTACGCGCGAGCGATTGGGCTGAAAGAGGGGTTTTTCAAGCCGCTGGCCGAAAGTGTGGTTGAGAACTACAAGGGCATTTATCCTGAACTCGCCGCGCGGCATGAGTACATCGTCATGGAACTGGTCGCGGAAGAGGGGAAATTCGAGAAGACGCTCGACCACGGCACGGCGGAATTAAGCAAGGTGATCGAGAATTTGAAGACGCACGGACAAGGGACGCTATCCGGGCGCATGGCGTTTCGGCTCTACGACACCTGCGGATTTCCGCTCGAGTTCACGGAAGAAATTTGCCGCGAGCACGGAATTGCCGTGGATCGCGAGGGCTTTGAAAAATCCTTTGCCCAGCATCGCGACGTGTCGCGGCAGGGAAGTGAGCAGGCCTTCAAGGGTGGGCTGGCGGATAACTCTGAGGCGACCACGCGCCTGCACACGGCAACGCATTTACTGCACAAGGCGCTGCAGACGATTCTGGGGGACCATGTGCGCCAGAAAGGGTCAAACATCACGACCGAGCGGTTGCGCTTCGACTTTTCGCATCCGGACAAGATGACCCCCGAGCAGATCAAGCAGGTCGAGGACATGGTCAACAAAGCCATCCAGGACCAGTTGCCCATCAACATGGACGTCATGACCATTGAGCAGGCGCGCGAAAGGAACGCCATGGCGTTATTCAACGCCAAGTATGGCGAGCAGGTGAAGGTATACGCGATCGGGGGTTATTCGCTCGAGGTGTGCGGTGGGCCTCACGCAAAAAACACATCCGAACTGGGGCGCTTCCGGATTCAGAAGGAAGAGTCCTCCAGTGCGGGGGTGCGCCGTATTCGCGCGGTGTTGGAGTAGGCGGAGGCGGATGCGGACCGGCGGGGAGCGCCGGTTCCAGAAGCGCTACTGCTGGGTCACGGTGGCGGTGACGGCGTTGGAATTGGCGTCCGTGACCGTGATGAAATTCTGCCCGGATTTGGCGAAGCTAGTGTAGATCGCGGTGTTCTCCGCGGCGACGATGAATCCCAACCCCTGCTGCGACACCTGCCATGTGTATGCCGGCTTTCCGCCCTCGACCGTGAAGACAATCTGATCGGAGATCGCGGCAGAAAGTTTGACGCTAGTGGGGGTGATGCGCGGGAGCGAAACATCGTCACTACTTTCCTCGCAGGCCTGCACCAGCAACATCCCGGCGAGCATGGCGAGGAGCAGGGGCCAGCGCAGTTTCAAGAAGGTGGCGTGTGGGCGTAGCAAAGTCCTCATGAATGTGTGACCACCCTATGAATGGGGGCGTGGGAAATCAAGCGCTGAAGTCCATGAAGCCGACGGCGCCGAGGAGGCAGGCGTGGGCCTGCAAAACGACAATGGTAGGCGGTAGAGGGCTCGAACCTCTGACTTCTTGCGTGTAAAGCAAGTGCTCTACCAACTGAGCTAACCGCCTCCGAGTGCGAACAGGAAGAGAATAGTCGAGCAGGGCTGCTTTTGCAACGGGCATGCGACTGGGCATGCGGTTCAGTTGGCCGAAAATCGTAGTTTGAGGGCGGCCAGGCGGCCGCCCCTCCCGTTTGTACGCAAAAGACGCCGTTCCGATCGCTGGTGCCCGCGCTGGACAGGGTTTGGCAGGCACGGATATAGTGGCACCGCACCGGGGCGCTCCGGTGCAGGGGTGGTTTATCAAACGGGAGGAGAGGTGGGCATGAGCCTGAAGACCGCGGACGACAAGATCCTGTTCTGGGGCTGTTTCATCGCGCTGATTGCCACCGCGTTCGGATTCATCATCCGCGCGATGATCATTGGCGACTGGGCGGCCGAGTTCAACCTGACGCCGACCCAGCAGGGGGAGATTTTTGGCGTTGGGTTGTGGCCCTTTGCCATCAGCATCGTGCTCTTCAGCCTGATCATCGACAAGGTGGGCTACAAGGTGGCGATGATCTTTGGCTTCATCTGCCACGTACTCTCCATGATCATCACGATCACGGCCAAGGGGTACGATCAGCTTTACTGGGGCATGTTCATCGTGGCACTTGGCAATGGCACCGTGGAGGCCTACATCAACCCGGTCGTGGCGACGATCTTCAGCAAAGACAAGACCAAGTGGCTGAACATCCTGCATGCGGGGTGGCCGAGCGGATTCGTGCTGGGCGGGATGTTGACGATCATGCTGGGCGGGTTGGGTGTGGCGTCGTGGAAGTTGAAGATTCTACTGCTGGCGATTCCGACGGTGATCTATTTCCTGATGCTGATTGGGCGCACATTCCCGGTCAACGAGCGGGTGGCGGCGGGTGGGTCCTATCGCGATATGCTGCGCGAGGTGGGCGGCGTGGGGGTTTTCATCATTGCCTGGATGGTGATTGCCGAGCTTAGCCGCGTCTTTCAGATCGGCATGGACCCGGTGAAGACCGGGGCCATCGCGGCGCTGGTGGTGGGGGTGGCCTTTGGCGTGGCGGTGCGCTCGGCCGGACGGGTCCTGTACATCTTTCTGCTGCTGATCATGATTTTGCTGGCGACGACGGAGTTGGGCGTGGACAGCTGGGTGACTGAATTGATGAGGCCGGCCATGGGAAAATTCTCGCCATGGCTGCTGGTGTACACCTCGGCGATTATGACCGGGCTGCGCTTCTGTGCCGGGCCGATTGTGCACAAGCTTTCGCCGCTGGGGACGCTGGCGCTGTGTGCCGCGCTGGCCGCCGGCGGTTTGGTGGCACTCTCGGCGGCGTCGACGGCGGGGATGATTATGCTCGCGGCCACGCTATATGCGGCGGGCAAGACGTTCTTCTGGCCGACGACACTGGGTGTGGTCTCGGAACAGTTCCCGCGCGGCGGGGCACTGACGCTGAACGCGATGGGCGGGGTTGGGATGCTCGGGGTGGGTGTGCTCGGCGCCATGATGCTGGGCAACATCCAGGACCGCACGATTGACACGGCATTGGCCTCACGCGATGGCGCGATGCATGCGCAAGTGACGGTGGCCAAGCAGGGGTTGTTGGGGGAGTACCGCGCGGTGGACCAGGAACGGGTGGCGGCGATCGATCCTGCGGCGCAGGCGGTGGTCAAGGACGTTCAGGATGGATCAAAGAAGACGGCGCTGAAGGAAGTGGCTTTGCTGCCGGCGATCATGTTCGTGTGCTACCTCGTGCTGATCGGCTATTTCAAGGGCCGCGGGGGTTACAAGCCGGTGGAGCTGGGAAGCAATTGATGATTGCAGATTGACGATTGCCGATTCAGGACGAGGCATTACTCGACGCGAGGAGTTTCTGGAATTCGGCTTCGCCGAGGATTTTTACGCCGAGTTGTTGGGCTTTGGCGAGTTTGGAGCCGGCGTCGGTGCCGGCGATCAGGAAGTCGGTTTTTTTGCTGACACTGTCGGTGACCTTGGCGCCGTGCTGGCGGAGGGTATCGTGGGCGGCTTCGCGGGAATAGTGTTGGAGGGTGCCCGTGACGACGACGGTCTTGCCCGCGAAGGGCGAGGGGATGGTGGCGGCGGCTGGCGCGGGAGCCGCCGGCGATTGAAGGCCGAGTGTCTTTACCCGATCCAAAAGGGCTTTCCCGCGCTTTGTCTCGAAATACGCGAGAATTTCGGCGGCGACTGCGGGGCCGACTTCGCTGCCGAGTCCATCACTGGCGACGGTGCGTTTGCGTTCATCCTGCCGGGCGGAAAGCTCCGTATGTCGGGCCGTCAGGGCGGCGAGTTCGGCAGCCGGTTTGCCCTTGTGGATGCGGGCACGCGGGTTGGCCTGCTTGATGTCCTCCTTGATGCGTGCCAATTCGATGACGCGTTGCAATTTTTCGGAATGCGCGATGGACGCGAGACTGGGGTGTGTGGTGGCGAGGGCGATGGCGGTGGACTCGCCGACGGAGGGAAGGCCCAGGGCTTGAATCCACTTGTGGAGGGGGGCCGAGCGCGCCTGCTCCAGGGCCGCCAGAATGCGCGCCGCATTTTTTTCTCCGAAGATACGCGGCGCTGACTCCGAGCCAAGATTGAGCGTCGCGAGCTGTTCGAGCGTGAGGATGAACAGGTCGAAGGGGGAGTGGGCGAGGTTGCGTTCGACGAGTTTGTCGGCGACGATTTCACCAAGGCCTTCGACATTCAAGCCGCCGCGGGCGGCGAAGTATTCGATCGCGCGGGCTTGTTGCGCGGGACAGGCTTCGTTCTCGCAACGCAGGGCCACTTCCATGGCTTCGCCATCGGCGAGTTTGCGTTGGACGAGGGGGCCGTTGCAAGAGGGGCAGTGGTCGGGCATGGTGAAGAGGCGTTCGGTCCCGGTGCGTTTATCGTCCACCACGCGCACGACGGCGGGGATTACGCGGCCGGCGCGTTTGATGACGACCGTATCGCCGATGCGGATGTCCTTGCGCCTGATCTCTTCGGCGTTGTGGAGGGTGATGCGGGAGATGTTGGTGCCCTCGAGGAAGACGGTCTCCACCTCGGCCACGGGTGAGAGCACACCGGTGCGTCCGACCTGCACCACGATATTGTTCAGTTTCGTGGTGGTCTCCGAGAACCATTCGGGGCGCTTATAGGCCACGGCATAGGCGGGCACGTTGGTTTTCAGGCCCAGGCGTTCGCAGGTGGCGTTGTCATTCACCTTGATGACACTGCCGTCGGTTTCATAGGGGAGTTCACCTTCACGCTCCTTCAATTCCCGGGCCCTGGCCTCGGCGTCGGTGATGCAGGAAACCTTGAACCAGAGGGCCGGCACGGGGACGCGGAATTGTTTTAACGTCTCGAGTTCATCCTCGTGGGAGGCAAAACGGATGCCATCCACGGCGCCGAGTGCATAAAAGACGGCGTGCAGGTGGCGTTGCGCGGTGAGTTTGGGGTCAAGCTGCTTGAGAGAGCCGGCGGTGGCGTTGCGCGTGTTCGCGAAGGTTTTTTCCCCGCGGGCGCGGAGCGCCCCGTTCATCGCGATGCGATCCGCCTCGATCATGTAGGCCTCGCCGCGGAGTTCGAGGAGTTTGGGTGGCGGGCCGTCGCAGGCGAGGCGCAGGGGAATATCCGGGATGGTGCGCAGGTTGGCGGTGATGTCGTCGCCGGCTTCGCCGTCGCCGCGGGTAACCCCCAGTGCGAGCAGTCCATCCACGTAATGGACCGAGATCGAGACGCCGTCGATTTTGGGTTCGACGATGTACTCGGGCTGGAAATCCGGGATCTTGCGGCGGACGTCTGTTTCGAAGAGTTCCAGTTCGTGCAGATCCTCTTTTTTTTCGAGGGAGAGCATGGGGGCGATGTGACGCACGCGGCGGAATTCCTTTTGCGGCGCGCCGCCGACGCGCTGGGTGGGGGACTCGGGGGTCACCAGCCCGGGGAAGGCGTGTTCCAGTTCCTGGAGTTCCTTGTAGAGCGCGTCGTATTGCGGGTCGGAAATTTCCGGTTCGGCGCGCACATGGTAGAGGTGGTTGTGGCGCTCGATATCGGTGCGCAGGGCCGCAGCGCGTGCCTGGGCCTGGCATTCGGACATGCGCCGGTCGCTCACGGGCTGCCCCCGTTCAGCGTGGATGCGAGCACCGACGGCAAGGCATCCGCGAGCAGGCCGGCGGCCGCGGCGTGGCGTTGGGCGGCGTCGCGGTCACCACGTTTGGATTCCAGAATGGCGCACAGCGCATGGGCTTCGGGGGTTGCGGGTTCGCCGAGCCATTCCAGGCGGTCGGCCGGGTGCAGTTTGTTGATTTCCACCGAGACTTGTTTTTCGCCGGTGGGCGATTGCACGACACCGCGCACTTTTGTGCCGGCGACGGCGACGACGCGGAAGAGGAGATTGGTGGCGCCGTGGCGCAGTTCGATGCGCTGCCCCGCCATGGCACCGAGGGTTTCCGCGATGCGCGCATTCATGGCGTTGACGTTGGCGAGGTACTGGCGCATGGCTTGCAGCTCTTCGGGCGGCACGTTGGTGGCGGCGAGTTGGGCGGCGGCCCCGGCGTAATCTTCCGCGAAGAGGCGCCGAGCAATCGTTTCGCGAAAGCCGGGCATGGGATCGGGAGGAGGCGGGGATAGGGTGTCAGCCATGGAGCCAGTCATGTCGGGGGCAGGCGGGGGGGTGTGTTCGACGACCGGGGGTGGTGTGGGGATATCCGTTTCGTCGGGCGGGGCTTCCTCAACGGACACGGGTGAAATTTGCGGGGTGCTGCCGGGCGGGGGCAGGCACAGGCTGTAGGCGAGCAGGAGCCACCAAACCATGAGCAAAAGCCAGAGGATGCCGCGCAACAGCGAGCCGGGCGCGGAGGGCGGGCGATGCGGGGAGGAGGCCTTGGCTTGACGGGCTTGTATGCGGCGCTCGCGCCAGCCGGGGGGCGGTTCAAGGGTTTCGGCCAGCACGCGCATGCGGGTATTGCCGATGCTGATGACGTCCCCGCGGTTGAGGGCGTAATCATCGGTGATGATGGCGTGGTTGACCTCCGTGCCGTTGGCGCTTTTGAGGTCTGTGACCCAGAGCCGACCGGCGCGAAAAAAGAAGCGGCAATGGGAGCGCGACAGGGTGTCGTCCGGAACCTGTAAATCGTTGATAGATTCACGCCCGATTTTGAGACCGGTCGGGGGCACGGCGATGCGCTTGCCTTTGAGGTCGCCGGTTTCGAAGATGACGTGATCGTGCGGGGTGGGCATGGTGCGAATCTAGCAGGTGGCGGGGGTGAAGTCCATTGGCGGGCGGGTAAGGCAAAAATGGACACGAATTGTCGGCCAGAAACCGCAGATTGACGAATATCGAGTTCTGAATGATGGAGGAACGAGACTGCATGACTCGCGCGGGATCCCGCGGGTGGCGGGGCAGGCGTGCGACACTACAACCAAAACGGCGTACGCCCACGGGAAGGCCTTTAGCGCAGCCAGAAGGGGAGGGCCGAGGGGCTGGGGGTGATTTCCCAGGCGTCGTCTTCGATGGGGGTCAGGGTGTAGTGGAGGGTAGTGGGCGGGTGGGCGGCGAGGGTGGAATTGGACCAGAGGCGGACGCGCAAGAAGCGGTGGCCGTCGGGCATGGCGCGGGCCTGTACGGAGAGGATCACAAACTGGTTACGCAGGAGGTGCCAGGCCATGTAGGGGGCGCGCGCGTCGCCGGCACCGGTGAGGGCTTCGCGATGCAGTTCCACCAACTCGTCCACCAGGGTGGCGATGGCGCTATCGGGAAGACTGACGGCGCGCGCATAAAAATGCCAGCCCCAGAGTAAGAGGGAGCCGAGCAGGAGGATCAAGGCGAGCGCGATGGAGAAACCGCAGCTGGGCCAAGGGGGGAGTTTGGAGTCTGGCTGCATGTTAGAATCTTTTCGATCTGGATACACGTTTTTGCGTGTATCTGCAGAGAACCGCAGAATCATGAATAATGAAGGTTCGGGGCGGAATCGTCGTCGGGATCGATTCCGACACCGACGGCGACCCCGATTGGGTTGCGCTCTGGGGCCGTTGGTAATAAGGCAACGGGGCAAAATATCGGCGAGAATGGCTCATTTCAGGCCCAGGTACAGGTTGCGGCCTTGGACGAGGGCGGCCATTTTGCGGTCCGCGACGGAGCGTTTGACCATCCAGAAGCCGCAGTCCGGGTGCACGTATTGAATGCGGCCCTGACCGAGTTTTTGCTCGGCCTGCTCGATGCGGCGCGCGACTTCATCGGGTGATTCCACGGGGTTGACCTTGACGTCGATCACGCCGATGCCGAGTCCGATCTTGGGATCAGTATCTTTTAGGGCGGCGAGATCAGAGACGGGGCGGTGGGCGAGTTCGAGCACGAAGTGATCGGCGCGCAACTTGTTCAGGAAATCCGTCAGGCGTTTCCAGGAGCCGCGCTGAATCGTCTGGCCGCCATAGTTGCCGAAGCAAAAGTGCACAGCCTTGGTGCATTCGATGGCGTCAAGGATGTGGTTGATCGATTCGGCGGCGAGGGGGCCGTCCTCGGGCCGCCCCGGGATGTTGGCCTCATCGACCTGGATGCAGGTGCAGGGCAGGCCCGGCATTTGGGTGGCGAGAACATCCGCGATGGCGAGGGTGAGGGGTTCCAACGCGCCGTAGTGTTGGTCAAGGAGGGTGCGGGCGAGCATGTATGGGCTGGTGAGGGTGAATTTAAAGGGGCCGCCGGCGACGGTCGCGGCGCGTCGGCAATCCTCGATGAGATTAAGCGAACCCTCGGTGATGGGGTCTTCCACAACGCCGGCGGGTTTGGAGCGAAAGGCCATCGCGGTTTTGGCGCGGAAGGCGTCGTGATCGGAACGACCGAGCGCGGAGCGGATGCCGCCCATGCGGCGTGTGAAATATTCGATCATGCCGTTCGTGTCGGGGTGATCGGGGTCGAAGCGGTAGAGTTCGCCGTCGGTGGGGAGGTCGATGCCAGCCTGGCGCTGCAGGCCGAAGACCACGCGGGTGGCGTCGATGACGGCCTGCTCGCTGGGCTGGGCGAGCAGCCATTCCGGGACGGGGTAGGAGCCGACGGTGGTGGTGAGGATACGGGGTTGGGGGGGGCGGGTGCGTTTTTTCATGGTGGTGTTCCAAATTTGGCGAATGGGCGCATGATAGCGAGGCGGGGATTCAAAGCAAGCGCGGGAACGGTCAAGGTACACGTCCGCCAGGCACCCATGCCCTGCGCGTGCTGGATGCGCTCGCGGCCGACCGCATAGGCACGCGCAGGGCATGGGTGCCTGGCGGGAGTAGGGGAAGAAAGAGGGTGGTGGTTCATTTTGGGGGAGAAGGATCGCGCGGGACGCGCGACGCCACACCAAATTGAGCCAATACGATAGGGGGAGGTGGAAGAATTTTTTGGGGGTGGTATGGTGTGGGGATGCATGTGGCGATTGCGTGTGGAGGTACGGGGGGGCATGCCTTTCCCGGGGTGGTGACGGGGCAGGTGTTGCGGCGGCGCGGCCATGCGGTGACGCTCTGGCTGGCCGGACGGGACGCGGAGTCCAGCGTTATCAAGGACTGGGACGGCCCCGTCGTGCGGTTGGTGGCGCGGGGGTTTCAGGAGGGCTGGACGGCGGGCGGCGTGGGGATCGCGCTGGGGCATGTGCGCGCGGCGGCGCAGGCATTTTCCACGATGCGGCGGGCGCGGCCGGATGTACTTCTGGGGATGGGCAGTTATTCGACGGTGCCGCCGGCGCTGGCGGCGCGACTGCTTGGGGTGCCGGTTGTTTTGCATGAAGCCAATGCGGTTCCCGGGAGCGCCATTTCCTTTCTCGCGCGCGGGGCACGGTCTGTGGGAATTGCGTTTGCGACGGCGGCGGAACATCTGCCGCGCACGCGCACGGTGATGACGGGGTTGCCAATGCGCGCGTTTGGTGGGGAGATATTGCGCGACGCTCCGCTGCGCGAAGGGGTGTTCACGGTGCTGATCATGGGTGGGAGCCAGGGGGCGCATGCGTTGAATGTGCTGGCGCCCGCGGCAGTGCTGGCGCTGCACCGGCAGGGTCGGGCGGTGCAAGTGATTCATTTATCGGGACGTGCGGATGAAGGCGCCGTGCGCGCGGTGTATGCGGCGGCGGGGGTGCCGCAGCTGGTGTTCGGATTTTTGGCTGAAATCGGGGGAGCCTATTTGCGTGCTGATCTTGCGGTATGCCGTTCCGGCGCGGGCACCTGCATGGAGTTGGCGCGCTGCGGGCTGCCCGCGATTTTGGTGCCCTTGCCGACGGCGCGGCGGAATCACCAGTGGCATAACGCGCGGGAACTGGAGCAGCGCGGCGGTGCGCGGGTGATTGAGCAGCATGCGTTGAGCGAAGCAGGGCTGGCCGAGGCGATTGGTGGATTCATGGAGGCGCCACAGAAGCTGGCGGAAATCCGGACGGCGCTGAAAGGGATGGCAATCGCGGATGGCGCGGAGCGGCTGGCGGATTTGGTGGAAGCGGCGGGGCAATCGCATGCGAGTATTGGGAAAACCGCGTCCGGAGGCCGCGGTCCACCTC
>CAMFEP010000016.1 GCA_945949405.1 Kiritimatiellales bacterium | reverse complement strand
ACCGCGCTATGCAGCAAATTGCGGGCGTCGTGCGGGAAGGCGGGATAGACGACCTTGATGCCGGGCATGTGGCAGAAAATGGCTTCGAGTTCCTCGGAATGAAAGGGGCCGCCGCTGAAGCCGCCGCCGCAGGGGGCGCGCACGACCATGGGCACGGGCACGCCGGTGCGGTAATGCAGGGTGCCGGCGTTATTCAGCAGCTGGTGGAGGGCGGTGGTGACGAAATCCACGAATTGCAATTCGACGATGGGGCGCAGGCCCTGGGTGGCCATGCCGATCGCGGCGCCGAGCATGGCCGACTCGCAGATGGGCGTGTCGAAGACGCGGGCTTTGCCGAATTCCTCCTGAAGGCCGAGGGTGGCCTTGAACGCGCCGCCAAAGGCGCCGACGTCCTCGCCGAAGAGGACGACCTCCTTGTGTTCGCGCATCACTTCGCGCAGTCCCTGGCGGATGGCTTCGATGTAGGTGATTTCAGGCATCGGCGTAGACGCCTTCCAAAAGGGTGTTGGGATCAGGCGGGGGGTCCTTCATGGCGGCATGATAGGCGACGTCCACTTCGGTGTGGCAGGCCTGGGTGAGCGCGGCGATGGCCGATTCGGTCATGATCCCGTCCGCGATAAAGCGTTTGGTGGCGCCGGCGATGGGATCACGCTGCCGGTATTGTTCCAGAAGTTCGGGGGGTACGTAGGAAAAATCGTCGTGCTCGCCGTGGCCGCGCATGCGCAAGGTGTCGCATTCGATCATCACGGGGCGCGGGTTGGCGCGCACATCCACGGCGAGGCGGTGCAGCAGGCGGTGGAGTTCCACGAGGTCGTTGCCGTCCGCGGAAAAGCCTTCGATGCCGTAGCCGGGGGCCTTATCGATCAGGCGCTTGCAGCGGTACTGTCCGGAGGCGGGGGTGGAGTAGGCGTACTTGTTGTTTTCGACGATGATGATGAGGGGGACGTTGAAGACGGCGGCAAAGTTGACGCCTTCATGGAAGTCGCCGGTGCTGGTGCCGCCGTCGCCAATGTAGGCGAAGCCGATGGCATCGGAGCCCTGGTGGCGTTTGGCCATGACGCCGCCGGTGACGACTGGGATCATGGCGCCGAGGTGGGAGATCATGGCGTAGACGCCGTTGGCGAAGATGCCGTAATGAAGATTGCCGTCGCGCCCGCGGGTCGGTCCCGTCACGCGTCCGAGCCACTGGCGGAAAACATCGAGCAGCGAGGCGCCGCGGCCGATGTGGACGGCCATGTTGCGGATCAGGGGGGCGTAGAGATCCTGGGGAAGGCCGGCGGCGGTGGAGGCTGCGCCGATCGCTTCCTGGCCGATGCTGCTGTAGACACCGCCGATGATCTGGCCCTGCCGGAAAAGGCGGATCAAGCGCTCGTCGGCGAGGCGGGCGCGGAGCATGGTGCGCAGCATCTCGACATGCACATCCGTGCCGCCGACAGGAGGCGACTGGGGTTGTGTCGATGTCTGTGGGTTGGCCATGTGCATCCCCGCTCTTGGAGAAAGCCGTAATAACAGGCGGGAGGGGGGAGTGTCGATGGGAAATTGAAGTGTGCAGCGTGCAGATTGAAGATTGGGGCGGACGAGGAACCGCGAATTGACGCGAAAGGGTCCGCCTTCGCTCGGACGCTACGGCGTGACAGGCGCGACGTGAAATGCGTCAGGGGTATGTGGCTTCGACGGAGATGGCGATGCCGCCGCGGCGGTTGAAGTCGCCGCGCACGATGGCGCGGCGCGGGCGGATGGCGCGCACGAGATCGTCGAGCACGCGGTTCACGACCTCTTCGTGGAAGGTGCCGTGGTTGCGGAAAGAAAACAGATAGAGCTTGAGGGCCTTGCTTTCGACGCATTGTTTATTGGGGACGTAGCGGATGACGAGGTGGCCGAAGTCGGGCTGGCCGGTGATGGGGCAGAGGGCGGTAAATTCGGGGCAGTCGAAGGTGATCCAATAGGCGCGCTTGGGGTACTTGTTGGGAAAGGATTCGAGGCGGGCGTGGTTGGGGGATTCGGGATAGACCGTGCGGCGGTTGCCCAGCAGGGAAAGGCTGACACTGGGGGTTTTTCTGGGGCGTGGGGATGACTGTTTCATAGGTGGTGTTGTGGGCCAAACGGGGTAAAAAGTCAATTGTCCCATCCCTGGGTAACAGGCTACAATCCGGCCATGCGTCAGGCGCTACAGATATTGGTGGGGGTTGGGTTGGTCGTGGTGGCGGCGAGTTGCGCCACGATCCGGCCCCCGTCGAGCACGCCGGACACGTCGAAGAAGATGGTCGTCACGGGCTATTGCAAGTGCAGGGATTGTTGCGGGTGGGACCGTAACTGGCTGGGGCGGCCTGTGTTTACCAGCGGGCCGAACAAGGGCAAATACAAGCAGGTCGGGCAGACCGCCAACGGCAGCATGGCGGATCATGGGACGCTTGCCGCCGATACGGCGCTCTATCCTTTCGGCACGATCATGTATATCGAAGGGTATGGCTATGGGCGGGTCGAGGATACGGGGGGGCGCGTGAAGGGCCAGCACATCGATCTATATTTTCACAGTCACCGCGGTGCCAACGAATGGGGCAAGCAGATGGTGGTTGTGGAGGTGTGGTATCCGAAGAAATAGGCCGGACGCAGATTCACCACGGAGACACGGAGCAGAGGGATCCGGAGTCTCCATATTCCGTGGTACATCAATTACCACGTCGGATGGTCGGGGAGGAGGGCATCGAACTCGGCCACGAGCCTGGCCTGGTAGGCGCCGGAGAAGGTGTTGTTGAGAAACTTGTCGTAGGCCTCCTCGTAAAAGCGCTGCCATGAAGCTTTTTCGTGGGCGGGGTTGATGGGGTAGAACAGCGCGCCGTTGGCGGTCGCGGCCTTGTGGTCGCCTTGCGCATCGCCGATCATCAGCACGCGCTCGGGTTGGTAACGGCCCTTGGTGGCGAGGGTGAGATGCTCGGCCTTGGTGCCGAGTTCCTGGCCCGCGATCATGTCGATGTAGATCTCGATGTGATTTTCCTCCCACTCGCGCACGAGGGCGTCGGTGGGGGTTTGCGAAACACAGGCGGCGTCGGAATTCTGGCGGATGCGTTCGAGGCATTCGCGCGCCCAAGCGAAGGGTGGAATATTTTTGACCGTGCGGGCGATGGCGGCATTGACGTCCCGGCTCCACTGCAGCAGCGAGAGCAATTCGGCGTCGCCGGATTTGGTGGCGGATTCCTGCATGCTAACATCGGTGAGCCTGCCGTTGGAGGCGATATAGCGATGCAGGGAGTCCAGTTTTGGCATGGCCACGCCGCTTTTTTTGATGGCGGGATGGTTGGGCAGGAGTTCAAACATTTTTTGCAGGGCGATGAAACGATTCTGCCCGCGCCACTTGGAGTAGAGGTTTACGAATTCGGCGGCCTGGCGCACGGGCTTTTCGACGGTGCCCAGGTTCCAATGCGAGACGATCAAGCCATGGAAGCACTGTTTCTGTTTGATTTCCATCGTGTCAAAGACGCAGCCGTCCGAATCGATGCCCACGAAGCTGTCGTGCTGGGGTTTGAAGTTGGTCAGGTCGGCGAGGGTGTGTTTGATGGTGGCCATGGAAGACTCCTGATTCGTTCACGAAGACGCTGGAAACCTACCGCAACCGGTTGTTGTGGGACGAGCAAAAATGTGTGCAAACGAAAGCGGCTCGCCAAAGGCCCGCCCTCAAGTTACATGTAAGGTGACGCGGTATGACAAGTTCCAAACAGATATTTGAGGCGTACGGCGGCATCACGGCAGCGGTGGTGTTGGTGTCGGGGGGGGTGGACTCGACGACGTTGCTGCATGCGGTCAAGAAGGCCGGGGTGGGGGAGATTTTGGCGCTTTCCTTTGTGTATGGGCAGCGGCATGCGCGGGAACTGGACATGGCGCGGTGGCAGGCGCGTGCGCTGGGGGTGGTGCGGCATGAGGTGGTGGATCTTTCCTTTTTTGGCGGGATGACGGGGGGCGGACGGCGTTGTCGATGGCGGGGCCGGCGGTGCCGGATCTGGACGAACTCACGGACGCGCAGCGCCGCCAGCCGCCGACCTATGTGCCGCATCGCAATCTGCTGTTTTTATCAATTGCGGCGGCGGCGGCCGAGGGCGCGGGGATGCAGGATGTGTTTTATGGTGCGCAGGCGCAGGACGAATATGGGTACTG
Organism: Kiritimatiellales bacterium; assembly: GCA_945949405.1. Lineage (GTDB taxonomy): Bacteria > Verrucomicrobiota > Kiritimatiellia > UBA8416 > JAIOPI01 > JAIOPI01. Next base: position 20,079 of record CAMFEP010000016.1, on the reverse strand, counting down.
GGATTGCACGCCGGAGTTCGTGGTGGGGCTCAACGGGGTGCTAGGGCTTAACCGGGATCGCGCGGTACGCATCCATGCACCGTTCGTGACGCTTCCCAAAAGCGAGGTCGTGAAAATTGGATTGGCACTGGGGGTGGACTATACGCATACTTGGACCTGCTACCGAGGCGCGGAAGCGCCGTGCGGGCGATGTCCCAGTTGCGTCGAGCGGGCGGCCGCTTTTCGGGCGGCGGGGACGCGTGATCCACTTGGGTAGATCCTTGTAGAGCCTATGCGGTGAAATTCGGAATCTCACGCGGAGGCGCAGAGGGCACGGAGAAGGCGGTTTTCATTTCCCCGAATCGGTGAGAGGCCGATTCGGGCAGCTTGAGTTTGTGGGACTTCGTTTGATTCAGGAGATTACAGGAAATGCCGAATATTGTGTTGGTGGGGGCGCAGTGGGGGGATGAGGGCAAGGGCAAGATCATCGACGTACTGGCGGAGGAGTCGGACGTTGTGGTGCGCTTCCAAGGCGGCAACAACGCCGGGCACACGGTCAAGGTGGGCGATGACAAGTACGTCCTGCACCTGATTCCATCGGGGATTTTGCATCCCGGCAAGCACTGCGTGATCGGCAACGGCGTGGTGATTGATCCCGTGGCGCTGGTGAGCGAACTGGACGAGTTGAAACAGAAGGGCGTTGATCCCGACGGGCGTTTTCATATCAGCGACCGCGCCCATGTGGTATTTCCCTATCATGGGCTGCTCGATTTGACCCGCGAATCCAATTTGCACAAAGGCAAAAAACTTGGAACCACCAAGCGCGGCATCGGGCCTTCCTATAGTGACAAGGCGGCGCGCGTGGGGCTGCGCATGGGCGATCTGATCGACCCGCAGTTTGACGAGCTGCTCATGCCACGTATCACCGAGGCCAACAAGGTGCTGCAGGCGATGGGCGCCGACCCGGTGGATGCGGGCCAGTTGCTGGCGGCGTACCGCACGGCGGCGCAGGAGCTGGCGCCGTTTGTGAGCGACACGATTTCGTTTCTAGGAGAAGCCTGCCGCACGAAAAAATCGATTTTATTCGAGGGCGCGCAGGGGACGATGCTGGATATTGATTTTGGCACCTATCCCTACGTGACGTCTTCCAACGGCACGGCGGGCGGGGCTTGCACGGGGTCGGGCGTGCCGCCGCATCGTATCGACCAAGTGCTGGGCGTGATCAAGGCCTACACGACGCGCGTGGGCGAGGGGCCGTTCCCGACGGAGCTCACCGACGAGGTGGGGCAGACGCTCGCCAAGGTGGGCAACGAATTTGGCGCCACGACGGGCCGTCCGAGGCGTTGCGGGTGGTTTGATGCAGTCGTGGCGCGCTACGCGGCGATGGTGAATGGCATTGATTTCTGGGCCATGACCAAGCTCGACGTGATGGACTCGCTGCAGACGATTAAGATTTGTGTGGCCTACGAGTGCGACGGCAAACGGTACAACACGGTACCGGCGAACATCCGGGTGTATGAACGCTGCAGGCCGGTGTACGAGGAAATGCCGGGCTGGCAGTGTCCAACGACCGCGGTGACGACGCTCAAGGATTTGCCACCCAAGGCGCGCGCGTATGTCGATCGTCTCTGCGAGATCACGGGCGTGAAGCTGGGGATTTTGTCCGTGGGGCCCAAGCGTTCGAGCACGATGCGGGTGGCGGTATAGGGGCGGAGCGGAGGTGTCAGGTGTCAGGGCGGAGCGGTCAGTGCGTATACATGAATTTGATCTGGTCCTGTGGCAATCCTGAAACCTGAACACTGAAACCTGGCCTACTATCATGCCTGACGCTCCCAAAATTCCGCGGCATGTGGCGATCATCATGGATGGGAATGGCCGCTGGGCCAATCAGCGCGGCCTGCCGCGATTGCGCGGGCATGAAGAGGGGGCCGAATCCGTGCGCGCGGTGATCCGGGCCTGCCGCGATTATGGCGTGCGTTATTTGACGCTCTACGCATTCAGCGTCGAGAACTGGGTGCGCCCGCAGAGTGAAATCCGCGGGCTGATGAGCCTGCTGCGCAAATTTCTGGCGGAGCGCGAGCATGAGTTGCATGAGAACCACGTGCGGCTGCGGGTAATTGGGCGCATGGAAGATTTGCCGCTGCCGATCCAGCATAGCCTGAAGCGGGTGATCAAGGCCACGGCGGCGTATGACCAGGGCGAGTTGATCCTGGCCTTGAGTTACGGCGGGCGGGCGGAGATCACGCATGCCGTGCAGGCGATCGCGCGGGAGGTCAAGGCGGGCCTCCTTGCGCCCAAGGCCATTGATGAGCAGACCATCGCGGCGCACCTTTATGCCCCGGACATTCCCGACCCGGACCTGCTGATCCGCACCAGTGGAGAAATGCGCATCAGCAACTTTCTGCTCTGGCAGATTTCCTACACGGAGCTGTATATCACCGAGGTGCTCTGGCCGGATTTTCGCGAGGCGGAGCTGGCCAAAGCGATCGAGGCCTATGGCCGGCGCAAGCGGCGATTTGGGGATACGAAGGAACGGGATGTGTAAGGTGGCGACGTGTAGATACCCCCTCACCCTGGCGCTCTCCCCGCCACGGCGGGCAAGTCTCAAGGGGAGCGGGGATGGACGGCGCGGCATGCATAAGGAGAGAATTTGCTCAAGTATCGCGTAATCAGCGGCCTGGTGATGACCACGGTGATGGCGCTGGCATTTATTTACCTGCCGGCGATCGGGGTGTGGCTGCTTTTGCTGCTGATCGCGGCGCTCGGGCAGTTGGAGTTTTACACGCTGCTCAATCGCGGAGGGATTCCCGTCTTTCGCTTCGTCGGCCTGATGAGCGGGCTGGCGATGATCAGCGCAACATTTTTTTCCACAAGCAAGGACGTCGGGCAAGCCACAGCGCCCTACATGTGGGAAAACGTCGTGTTGCTGGTCACGCTGGGCTCGGTTTTTTTGCGCCAGTTTCCGCAGAAGCACAACGTTAAGCCGTTGGAGACCATGGGTTGCACGCTGCTGGGTGTGCTCTACGTGCCGTACTTTCTGAACTACGTCACGCGCCTGATCTTCGCCTGGGACGGTGGTTCGCTGCTGGAACCGATCAGCAGGACGGGGCGGCTGCTTGTTTTTTATTTCGTGGTGGTGACCAAATCGGCGGACATCGGGGCCTATTTCATTGGCAGCCGCTACGGGCGGCATAAGTTGTTTCCACGTATCTCGCCCGCCAAGAGCTGGGAAGGACTGTTTGGGGGCATCGCCAGCTCGATGCTGGCCAGCGCCATTTTTTTCTTTTGCGTCCAGGGCCAATTGGGCAGCGTCCGGTTGCTGCCGCATGACGTGCTTGTACTGGGCGGGCTGCTGTCGGTGGCCGGGGTGGTGGGGGATCTGTTCGAGTCGTTGATCAAGCGCTCGACGGGCTGCAAGGATTCGAGCGCGGCAATTCCGGGCATGGGCGGGTTGCTCGACGTGCTGGACAGCTTGCTATTCGGCGCCCCCGTCATGTACCTTTACGCCCTTGTATTTCTGTAAGCACGAGGCACCTCCCACCAGACCGGAAACCGCGAATGGGCGCGAATAGATGCGAATGACAGACTGACGCCGTCCAAAGGCCGGCGTCCACCGTTCGGAAAGATACACATGGAATTGATTGGCAATATTTTGAGTTCGTTGTGGTTCGGGTTTTTGCTGATGGCATTTTTTGGCATCAGCATTTTCGTGCACGAGTTGGGGCATTACCTTGTGGCGCGGGCCTGCGGCATGGTGGTGGATACATTTTCGATCGGCTTTGGCCCGTCGATCTGGCAGCGCAAGATCAACGGGACCACATACAAGATCGGGATTTTCCCCATGGGCGGCTATGTGGCGCTGCCGCAGCTCGATCCCTCGGGCATGAGTCGCATTCAGGGCGAGGGAGAAAATCAAACCGCGCCCCTGGAGCTGCCGCCCATCGCGCCCTGGAAGAAAATTCTTGTCTCCATTGCGGGTGCGGTGGGCAACATCCTTCTGGCCATCGTGCTGGCCTGGCTTGTTTATTTGATTGGAATGCCAGCGGGGCCCGCGGAGCGCAGCGGCGTGGTGGGGTATGTGGCCGAGGACAGCATGGCGTATGCGGAAGGACTGCGCATTGGCGACACGATTCTGGCCGTCAATGGCGGCGCCGTGAGCAAATGGAGCGAAGTGCGGCTCGCGGCGGCGTTCGACCCCGAAGTGGATTTAAAGATCCGCACCGTGGCGGGCGACGAACGGACGTTGCATCTGAAAACCATCACCGGCCCGATGGGTGAAAACCAGATTCCCGGCGTCGACGGGCCGGATCTCTGCATGGTGTTGCGCGCCACAGCGGGCATGACCGCCGATCAGGCAGGGATCAAGCCGGAAGACCTTATCGTGCGCTTTGGCGGGCAGGCGATTTTCAGCAAGACCCACTTGATCAGCCTGGTGAAGCGGGCCGAAAACCAGCCCTCGGAGATCGTGATCAAACGCCGTCCGCACGGTGGCAAGGATGCGGACGCACAAGAAATGGCGTTCACGGTCACGCCTGTGCGCGACTCGGAACGAGGCATGGTGCGAATCGGCATTGAATTTAATCTCGCCGCGGTGGAGCACGATACGGTGGTACGTCCGCGCCCCATGGAGCAGTTGCGCGGCCATGCCATGGCAATTTTTCATTTTCTGGAGGCGTTGGGGACACCGGCGCAAGCCAAGGTGGCGAGCCAGGCGGTGGGGGGGCCGGTCGCGATTCTGGTGAGCTATTGGTATATCGTCAAAACGAGCCCGATGCTGGCGATCTGGTTCACGGGATTTTTGAACGTCAACCTGGCGATTCTGAATCTGCTGCCCATCCCTGTGCTCGATGGCGGGCACATCTGTTTTTCGCTCTACGAGATGGTGCGACGCAAGCCGCTGCATCCTCGTTTTGTCAGCGGGCTGGTGAACGTGTTTGCCGTGTTGCTGATCTCGTTGATCCTGCTGATCAGCGTGCGCGACGTGGATCGCTTCACGCCTCTGGGGCGTTTGATGCGCGGACTATTTGGGCCTGATAAACCAGTGGCGGAACTGGTTTCCACGAATATGCCGTCCGGTACCAATGCCGTGACTTCGCCGGAATGACCCGGTGGTTCGGTGTGCGATGCCTTTCCGCAGGACAGCATGCGTGCCAAGATCAAGATCCGATTGGGTTGCGCCGGCTTGCTGATTGCGGGGGGTGTGGCCGAGTGGGTGGTTATCGACGACCCGGTGATGGCGCGCGCCGCGTTTCTGGCCATGTGCGCGCTGGCGCTTTGGTTGACGGAACTCGTCCCCCTGTATGTGCCCACCCTTGTGTTGTGGCTGGGGATACCACTCTTGCTTGGCGGGTCTGGCGGGGCGTATTCCCTGCAGGCGGTTCTGGGCTGGTCTGCGCAGCCGGTGATGGCGTTGTTTTTTGGCGGATTTGCGCTGGGCGCTGCGGGCCACAAGCATGGCATTGATGCGCTGATCTGCCGATGGACCACGGTCCTGGCGGGTGGGAGCCGGTCGCGGATGTTACTGGCGGTGATGGGGGCGACGGCGCTGCTCTCGATGTGGATGTCCAACATCGCGGCGGCGGCGATGATGCTGGCGGCGTTGCGTCCCATGTGGGCCGGTCTGGGGCAGGCGGATCCCTTTCGTCGCGCGCTGCTGTTAGGCGTGGCCTTTGGCGCCAATTTTGGCGGCATGGCCACGCCCGTGGGCTCCGGTCCCAACGCACTGGCGATGGCCGCCACGGGCATCACCTTTGTGCGATGGATGGTACTGGCGACGCCGCTGGCAGCGGGAATACTGCTGGCTACATATTTCCTGCTGAACACACGGCATGACATTGGCGGGAACCTGGTGTACCGGGAATTTTCCGCCCTGCGTCCCACGCGGCGCGCCTGGGCGGTGGCCGGGATTTTCACGCTTACAGTCGGGCTTTGGCTGCTGGAGCCGTGGCACGGGATTCCGGCCTGGCAAGTGGGGGTTGGCGCGGCGGCGGCGCTATTCGGGCTGCGCCTGCTGCATGGGCGCGATTTGCTGCGGCTGGATTGGCCGACCTTGTTGCTGATCGCGGGCGGACTGACGCTCGGAAAACTCGTGGAGCAGTCCGGCATGGCACACGCTGCGGCAGGCAGCGTGGCGTGGGGAGAACTTCACCCGACGATCACGGTTTTGACCTTCGTGTTCGCCGCCGCGACCTTATCGTCCGTGGCGAGCAACACAGCGACGGCGGCGCTGCTGATCCCATTGGCCGGCAGCATCAATCCTTCGCCCGCGCTGGCGGTGTTGGTGGCGCTTGGAGCGTCCTTGGGAACGCCGTTCGTGATCAGCACGCCGCCCAACGCGCTTGCCTTTGGGGAAGGTGGCCTGCGCGGGAAGGACTTCCTGATGCCAGGGCTGGTCATGCTGCTGATGGGGGGCTTGCTGGTGGGACTGACCGGTCCTGGCGTGCTGCGCTGGATGGGGGTGCCGTAAGGCAAGGTCGTGGGGCGGGGCGGCCGTTCGGGGGCAAGGGCGGCCAGGCGGCCGCCCCTCCCAGATCCAGCCGTTTATAAGGATTTTATAATCAATCGTTTATGAATTGGCTGTTTTTGCTTGAGATGGGCCGTTGGGCTGGATACTCTCATTGTTTGCAGTTGGTTGCGGCCTGCCTGCCTTGGGGCAGGGAAACAAGGCCGCAGTGGAAGTCATCCGAGGTATTATGGAACAACTAAAGCAGAAGCAGTCCGCGTCCGAATCACTCCGTATTGCGAGCCCGCAATACGCCGAAATGGCCAAGCTCTACGACGACACCATGAAGGCTTTCGTCGAGGGGTCCATCGTCGCCGGCAAGGTACTCGAGGTCCGTCCGAACGAGGTCCTGGTCGACATTGGCTACAAGTCCGAAGGCATTATTCCCGCGCACGAATTTGCGAATATCGAAGACGTGAAGCCCGGCGACAGCCTGAGCGTCCTGCTGGCCCAGATTGAAGACGACCAGGGCATGGTCATCCTCAGTAAGGAAAAGGCGGATGACCAGTTGCACTGGGAGACGATGCTCAAGCGCTATGTCGAGGGGAGCGTGTGCGAGGGCGTGATCAAGGCGCGCGTGCGCGGCGGCCTGATTGTGGACGTGGATGGGGTCGAGGCGTTCCTGCCCGGCTCGCAGATCGACGTTGTTCCGATCCGCAATACCGACGCACTGATCGGCAATCGCCACGAGTTCAAGATCATCAAGATCAGCTCGGAACGGAAGAACATCATTTTATCCCGCCGCGAATTGCTCGAAGAGCGCCTGCGCGACAAAAAGAAGAAGCTGATGACCACGATCGAGCCCGGCCAGCGCCGCAAGGGCCGCGTGAAGAACATCACCGACTTCGGCGTGTTCGTGGACCTGGACGGACTCGACGGCCTGCTGCATATCACGGATATGAGTTGGGGCCGCATCAAGCACCCGTCGGAAATGGTCAACGTCGGCATGGAGCTTGAAGTGGTAATTCTTGAAGTCGACCAGGAGCGCGAGCGCGTTTCCCTCGGCCTCAAGCAGGCCCTGTCGAATCCGTGGGACGACATCGAGAACCGTTTCCCCGTGGGCAGCCGGCTGCGCGGCAAGGTCGTGAATCTCGTGCCCTACGGTGCGTTCGTTGAAATCGAGCGCGGCGTGGAAGGGTTGGTGCACGTGTCGGAGCTGTCGTGGACGCGGCGCATTGCGCGGGCCTCGGATGTGCTGGCCGTCGGCCAGGAAGTGGACGTGGTCGTGTTGAGTATCAACAAGACCGAACAGAAGATTGCGCTGGGCGTGCGCCAGACCGCGGACAACCCGTGGGACACGGTGCAGGAACGCTACCCTGTGGGGTCGCGCGTCAAGGGCACGGTGCGGAACTTTACGTCCTACGGCGCCTTCGTGGAACTGGAAGACGGCATCGACGGCATGATCCACATTTCGGACATGTCCTGGACCCGCAAGATCAACCATCCCTCTGAACTGCTCAACAAGGCGGACGAAGTGGAGGCCGTGGTGCTCGAGGTCGATCCGGGCAACAACCGCATCAGCCTGGGCCTCAAGCAAGCGCAGGACGATCCGTGGAACGCGATCATGGCGCGCTACGAGGTGGGCAAGATCGTCACGGGCAAGGTCACAAAAGTGGCATCCTTCGGCGCGTTTGTTCAGCTCGAAGAGGGTGTGGATGGATTGGTCCACATTTCCCAGATTAGCGACGAGCGCGTGGAGAAGGTCAAGGACAAGCTCAACGTGGGCGACGACATCGAGGCGCGCATCATGCGCATCGATCGCGCGGAACGCCGCATCGGCTTGAGCATCAAGGCGGCGAAGATGCCGGAAGAGGAATTTCTGCGTCAACGCGACGACCTGGTCGAGGGACTGCGCCGTGGCGAAGACATGGTCGACCTCGCGGGGGCATTCGACGAAGCGCTGGGCGGGACTGGCGCCGAGGAATGGCGTCCCGGCCAGGGTGGAGACAAGGAAAAAGGCGAAAAAGGCGAAAAGGAGAAGGGCGAAAAGGGTGGCTCCAAGCGCCGCATTTCCCAAGCGGACGACGAGGACGACGAGTAGGCGTCCCTGTCGTATCAGGATCGAGAAGGGCGCACAGGGAAACCGTGCGCCCTTCTTGTGTTCAGGACCCTGAAACTTTCAGCTTTGAACTCTCAACGTTCAAATGGGGGAAATTGAGATCGGCGGATGGCCGGACGGTTCAGTCTTGAAAGTTCAAAGTTGGAAGTTGAGAGTTGAGAGTTGAGAGTTGAGAGTTTCCTAGATTCCTCATGGACAACATCATCGACATTCTGAAGGCGCGGGGGCTGGTGGAGGATATGACCAGTCCTGACCTGGCGAAAGCGCTCACAAAGCCGGCGACGGTGTATGCGGGGTTTGATCCAACCAGTTCCAGCTTGCAGGCGGGGAATCTTGTGGCGGTGATGACCCTGGCGCATTTTCAGCGTGCGGGACACAAGACCATTGCCCTGGTCGGTGGCGCCACGGGGATGATCGGCGATCCCTCGGGCAAGGAGCAGGAGCGCCAGTTGTTGAGCGTTGAGGAGGTCGGGCGCAACGCCGAGGGCATTCGCGAGAATTTGGCGCGCTTCCTGGATTTTGACCACCCCACGGCGCCCGCGCGAATCGTCAATAATCAGGACTGGCTGGGCGGGTTTACGTTTCTGGAATTTCTGCGCGACGTGGGCAAGCACTTCCGCATGGGCACGATGCTGGGGAAGGAAAGCGTGCGAGCGCGACTGGCCAGCACGGGGGGCATGAGTTACACGGAGTTCAGCTACCAGTTGTTGCAGGCCTATGACTTTTTGCATCTGCACGATACGGCGGGCTGCACGGTGCAGGTTGGCGGTTCGGACCAGTGGGGCAACATCACCGCCGGGACTGACTTGATCCGCCGCTTGCGCGGGATGGAAGCCTTCGGGCTGACCACGCCGCTCGTATGCGACAGCAACGGGCAGAAGTTTGGAAAAAGCGAGGGCAACGCGGTTTTCTTGAGCGCTGCGCGGACATCACCCTACGCCTTTTATCAATTTTTCTTCCGCAGCACGGATGCGGATGTGATCCGCTACCTCAAAACCTTTACGTTTGTGCCGCTGGAAGAAATCGCGGCGTTGGATGAGCAGACGCGCAAGGAACCGGAACAACGGACGGCGCAGCGGCGACTCGCGGAAGAGGTGACCCGCGCCGTGCATGGGGCGGCGGGGGTGCAGTCCGCCCAACGCGCCAGCGCGGTATTGTTTGGCGAATCGATGGACGGACTCGACGCGGACATGCTGCTCGATGTTTTTCGCGACGTTCCGTCCAGAGAACTGCCACGCGCGCAGGTGGAAGGCGCGGCGGTGGTGGCGCTGGTGGAAGCGGCGGGGGTTTGCGCCAGCCGGGGCGCCGCGCGCCGGCTGATCGACAGCGGCGGGCTATATCTCAACAACCGGCGCATCGTCGATGCGGCGGCGGCGGTCGCGGCGGGCGATCTGATCAGCGGGCGCCTGCTGGTGCTACGATCAGGGAAGAAGAATTTTTATTTGGTCAAGGTGGTCTAGGAGGCTGTTGAAAAACGCGCGTCGGCACAACATACCCGGCGGCGGTGGCCCTCCGCCCTCCAAAACCCTGACAAATTTGACATTCATTGGAGGGCGGGCGGCCTCGCGAGCCGTTTTTCAACGGGCTGCTAGGCCCGCGACTTTCAAAAAGTTCCAACGTTCAGCTTCCAACTTTGAACGCCGGATGCCGATTTGAATGTTGCGCGTTGGACATTTTCGGAACATTCCCCCATGGACTCCCAAGACATTGTCGTTACTGGTGCGCGAGAGCACAATCTCAAGAACGTTACGGTGCGCATTCCGCGCAACCGGCTGACGGTCATCACCGGGTTGAGCGGTTCGGGAAAATCCTCCCTGGCCTTTGACACCATCTACGCCGAGGGCCAGCGGCGCTACGTGGAAAGCGTGTCGGCCTACGCGCGGCAATTTTTGCAGCAGATGTCCAAGCCGGACGTGGAGCATATTTCCGGGCTCTCGCCCGCGATTGCGATTGAGCAGCGTACGGCGGCTTCAAACCCGCGGTCGATCGTGGCCACGGCGACGGAGATACACGATTACCTTCGATTGATCTTTGCCCACATCGGCAAGCGGCATTGTCCCAAGTGCGGTAAGCCCGTGCAACGCCAGACGGCGGAGCAGATTGTAGAACGGTTGCTGGATCTGCCAGCGCGCACCAAACTTTCGTTGCTGGCGCCATTGGTGCGAGGCCAGCGCGGGGCGCACACGGAGTTATTGAAGGCAGCGCAGAAGCAGGGATTCATCCGGGTGCGGGTGGATGGGACGATGCACGAGCTGGAATCCCTCCCCGAATTGAATCCCAGGCAGGCGCACGACATTGAGGTGGTCGTCGACCGGTTGATTGTCGCAGACAGCATTCGCGCGCGGCTGACGGATTCCGTTGAACTGGCAATCCAGCGCGGGGAAGGGCAGATCACGGCTTTGATCCACGAGGAGGGCGGCGCCGTTCGTGAGACGATATTTTCCGAAAAACAAGCCTGCCTTGACTGCGGCATCAGCTTCGCGGAGCTGGTGCCGCGCAGTTTTTCGTTCAACAGTCCCTATGGGGCATGCGCCACTTGCGCGGGATTGGGGACACAATTGGTTTTGGATGAGGCGTTGATCGTGCAGGATGCGGGCTTGTCCCTGGAGAAGGGCGCGGTGCAGGCATGGCGCGGGATGGGGCGGCGCTTGAGCATTTACTATAAGGCGCAATTACGCGCCGTGGCCAAGTTTTGTGTCATCAGCATGGATACGCCCTGGAGCGAACTGCCGGAAGCGGCGCGGCGTATGATTTTGCACGGCTCGGGCGAGCAGGAAGTGGCCTCGGGGTACTGGCGCAAAGGCGCCTTCCGCAAAACGGCGAAGGCGTTCGAGGGGGTGGTGCCCAATCTCATGCGGCGGATGGAAGAAACCGAAAGCGAATTTGTGCGTACGCGCATCCGGCGCTACATGAACCGCCAGCTTTGTCCCGCGTGCCGCGGGGCGCGGCTGCGGCCGGAGGTGCTGGCCTGCACGCTCGACGGCAAGTCGATCATGGAGGTCACGGGCTTGTCGGTGCAGGATGCCGCGCAATATTTTGAGAAGTTACCCCTGACCGCGCAGGAGATGCACATCGCCGAAGAGGTGCTCAAGGAAATCCGCCAGCGGCTGGGATTCCTGCTCAACGTGGGGCTGGGGTATCTGACGCTCAACCGCGAAAGTGCGACCTTGTCGGGTGGCGAACTGCAACGGATCCGGCTTGCCACGCAGATCGGGTCCGGGCTGGTGGGGGTGTTGTATGTGTTGGATGAGCCCACCGTGGGACTGCATCCGCGGGACAACCGGCGGCTGATCGGGATACTCAAGGAATTGCGCGATCTCGGCAATACGGTGATTGTCGTCGAGCATGATGAGGAGATGATCCGCGCGGCGGATTATGTGATCGATCTGGGCCCGGGAGCGGGGCGGTTGGGGGGCGAGGTGGTGGCGGAGGGCAGGCTGTCCGAAGTGCTCGCCGCGCCACGGTCGCTGACCGCGCAACATCTGACCGGGAAGACGGGGCATGAACCGCGCGTGCGTGTTCCGGCTGGAAAACCGCGGTTGTGCGTGCTGGGGGCGGCGGAAAATAATCTAAAGAACATCGACGTGGAAATCCCACTGGGATTGTTCGTGTGCGTCACGGGCGTATCCGGCAGCGGCAAGAGCACGCTTGTGGACGACATTCTGCGCCGGGCGCTGTTCCGGCATTTCTACAGGGCCAAGGAAATGGCGGGCAAACACCGGCGCATCACGGGACTGGACCTGCTCGACAAAGCCATCGAGATCGACCAATCGGCGATCGGGCGGACGCCGAGAAGCAACCCGGTGACCTACACCGGCGCATTCGCGGATATTCGGGCGCTCTTTGCGAGCACGCCGGCATCGAAAGTGCGGGGCTATGGGGTGGGGCGCTACAGTTTCAATGTGAAGGGCGGGCGCTGCGAGACCTGCAAGGGCGATGGTATTTTGCGGCTGGAGATGCATTTCCTGCCTGACGTTTATGTGCCCTGCGAGGCCTGCGGGGGCAAGCGCTACAACCGCGAAACGCTGCAAATTCATTATGGCGGGAAAAGCATCCACGAGGTGTTGTGCCTGACGATCGACGACGCGCTGGAGTTTTTCAAAAATGTGCCGGCGACTGCCCGAAAATTGCGAACGTTGTCCGAGGTTGGCCTGGGCTATCTCCAGTTGGGGCAACCGGCCACGACGTTGTCCGGCGGCGAGGCACAGCGCATCAAACTTGCGGCGGAATTGAGCAAGCGGGCCACGGGGCGGACGATCTATCTGCTCGACGAACCGACGACGGGGCTGCATTTTGCGGATGTGCAGCGGCTGCTGGCGGTGCTGATGCGCCTGCGAGACGCGGGCAACTCGATTTTGGTGATCGAACATAATCTGGATGTTGTGCGGGCGGCGGACTATATCATTGATCTCGGTCCCGAAGGTGGCGATGCGGGTGGGCGGGTGGTGGCGGCGGGCACGCCCGAGGAGATTGCGCGGTGCGCGGCATCGTACACGGGGCACTGTTTGCGCGACATATTCGGAGGGGACGGCGGTCGCGGAGCGACGCACCCCACTCTGGCGGACAGGCAAGGATGATGACGATTCGAAAAACGCATCTGATGGTCCTGCTGGTCGCGCTTGTGTGCCTGGCGCAGCCCGCGCTGGCGGAGAGTCTGGCGGCCAAGCGCGAGGCGCACTGGCGCGCGGGCACGGCGGCGTTTGAGGATGGGCTGTACGCGGTGGCGGAAGACGAGTTGCAGGATTATCTCAAGCTCGCGGTGGAGGATCCCAACGAGGCGGCGCGCGCCTCGGAAGCCGCGGGGCTGCTTGCGCGCGCGATGCTGGCGGAAAACCGGTCCAAAGATTTACTGGGTTTTCTCAAGGAAAACCGCTGGTGGATGCGTGACGCGGCGCCGGGCGCCATTCCCTTCTGGCGCGCGTTGACCTTTTACGAAATGAAGGATTTAAATGGCGCGCTGGCCGAACTTGAAAAATTTGACAAGGAATACCACGGCAGCGCCTATGCACCGAGGGCGCTGCGGCTTTCGGCCTGGTGCCAGTTTCAACTGGGCAACACGAATGTGGCATTGGACGCCTTCGCCGACTTCGACAAGGCCTTTCGCGGTACGATTGAAGGCGCGGAAAACCGGTTGGAATGGGCGCAAGTGTTGATTGCGGCGGGGAAACTGGCAAAGGCCGACGCCCTGCTCGCGACGCTTGGGCAATTGACGCAAGACTCCAGCATCCTCGCCAAGGGTGAATTCTGGCGCAGCCGGGTGTTGCTCGAAGGCGGGCGGTGGGCCGAGGCTGTGGTGATTCTCGAAAAACTGGCGGCGCAGGATATTGGTGATCCCGACGTGAAGGCCGAATGTGCGTTTGCGCTGGGGCGGGCGCGCGGGGCGCTGGGCGATCTGACGGGGGCGGCGGCGGCGCTCTCCAATGGGCTGGCGGTGGCGAAGAACCAGGACCTGCGGCTGGCGGGAAGCCGGCGGCTCGGGTTGTTGGATCTGGAACTGGGGCGGATCGACGAGGGCGTGGCGCTGTTGCGTGAATTCATCGCGCAGGCGCCCACCGACCCGCGGGCGGAAGACACGCAGCTGGCCTTGGCCGACGCGTTGCTCAACGCGGGGCGCCTGCGGGAGGCGGGCGATGCGTATCAGCATTACCTCGAATCGTTCACCAACCAGGTCGGGGTGGCGCGTGCTTACAAGGGGCGCGGCTGGGCGTTACAGGGGCTGAAGCGTTATGCCGAGGCGGCGGTGGCTTTTGAGAAGGCGTATGCGGCATTCATCGATCCGGAGGAGCGCGCGGATTGCCTTTATAAGGAAGGCGATGCGTTTTTCGCGAATCAGCAGAACAAGCTGGCGGCGCAGGTCTATGCGCGGCTGCTGGACGAGTATCCCAAATCGGCGCATGCGCCCTCCGTGCTCTATCAACTGGCGCAATGCCAGAGCCTGGGGGAAACGCCCACCATTGCCGAGGCCACCTACCGCAAGCTGGCGGATGCATATCCGGACAATCCGCTCGCGGGAGAAGCGTTGCTGCGCATCGCGCAACTCCGTGAAGCGATGGGGCAGTTTGAAACGGCGGCGGATGGCTATGGGAGCGTCATCACGGCGGTTACCAACAGCAGTTTTACGGCCGATGCCTTGCTGGGGCGCGGGTTGGTGCGGTACAGACTTGGGCGGTACCCGCAGGCGTTTGAGGATTTCTCGCAGGTCGTGGCCAACCTCCCCGATGCGCCCCAGGCGGAGGAGGCGCGCTTCCGGATGATCATGTGCACCTATCTGCTGGGGCGCGACGCGGCGGCACTGGAGTCCGGGCGCGCGTTTCTGGCGCAGGATCCGCACTCCCGGTTTGCGCCCCGCGTCCAATACTGGCTGGGCAATTGCGCATTCAATGCCAGTCAATATGCCGAGGCGGAAGCCTATTTTATGGATTTTTATGCAGGGCACCCGACCGATCGTGATGCCGAACGCGCCTTGCTCTGGGCAGGACGCTCGGCGGCGCGCTCGGAGGAATACCTGCGGGCCAACGAAATCCTGACGACGTTGCTGAAGGATTTTCCCCAGGGTACGCACGTGGCGGAAGCGCGCTATGAGCAGGGAGTCGTGCTGACCGCGCTGGCCAAGTTTGCCGAAGCGATTCTGGCCTTCCAGGAGGTGGTAAACCGCTATCCGAACTCCGAGTTGATTCCCGAAACGTGGCTGCGCATCGGCGACTGCCAGTTCATGCTGGGCGTCGAGGATCCCACGCGTTACGAGCAGGCGATTGCCGCCTATCGGGCCGCCTCAACCCATCCCAATGCGAAGGTGGACCTGATCCTGCAAGCAGAGTATAAGATTGGGCGTTGCCTCCAAAAATCCGACAAGCCTGACGAGGCGATCGCGCAGTATTACAAGAACGTGATGGTACGATTTCTCGACGAGCAGGAGGCGCGGCGACCCCAGAGCGAAGCGGCGCGTACATGGTTCGGGCGCGCGGCGCGGGACACGGCGGATGTTTTACAGGAGCGCAACGAGTGGGGCAACGTTGTCAACATCCTGGAACGGGCCATTGATGCCGGGGTCCCGGACGAGGCGGGGTTACGCGAACGGATTCGCGTGATCCGGGCCGAGCATTGGTGGCTGTTCTACTAGGGTTTGCTGCGGAAAGGATATACGTATGTTCATGGAGTTGATCCAGCAGGGTGGCATCGTGATGGTGCTGATCATGCTCTGCGGAATTTTTGCACTCGGCACGTATATTGAGCGTTCCCTGCACCTGCATCGGGCGCGCATCCGGTATGAGGATTTTCTGAAAGGAATCATGAACAACGTGGGGCGCGGCAACATCACCGAGGCCATCACGCTGTGCGAGGAAACGCCGGGACCCGTGGCCTATCTCGTCAAAACTGCGATTCTGCACCGCGAAGATGCGAAAGAGGCCATTCGCAGCGCCGTGGCGGATGCAAGCCGCGCCGAGATTTCGCGCATGGAGCGCCGCCTGGTGGTGATTGCGACGGCCGGACAGATTGCGCCGCTGCTGGGTTTGCTTGGGACGGTGCTGGGCATGTTGCAAGCGATGCTGCCCCTGGAAGCCGAGGCCCCGCTGATTCACTCGGGCGACCTGCTGGGCGGTTTACGCATGGCGCTGGTAACCACCGCGGCGGGACTGGTCGTGGCGGTTCCCTGTTACGTGGCGTTCAACCTGCTTGTAATCCGGATCGACCGGATCGTGCTGGACATGGAGCGCGCCGCCTCCGAGATGATTGCGTTTCTCAAGGGCGGATTCCAAGACGACGCCCCGGCGAGGAGATGATCGGATGCCGATCGGACCATCCAGCGGCGAAACCGTCAGCGGACTGCGCACACGCTACGTGCCGCGGAGCCGCCTTGGCCAGGGGCTGATGAACATGGCGCCCTGGCTCGATCTGGTTCTGCTGATTCTGTTTTTCCTCATGATCCGCGGCAACCTGGTGGTCCAGCCTGGCGTCGTGGTGGATTTGCCCACGCTACCCCTCAAGGGCGGGGCCCCCATGGATATCTCCGCGGTGGTGTTGTCGCTGCAAACGGGTCCACGCGGGGCGCGCGATGAAATCGTCGTATTTCAAGACCAGAGTTATCGCATGGACACCGAAGTGCAGGTGGCGAAACTCGGGCTTGCGCTGGGGGTGGAGGTCAAGCAACGTCGGGCGAGTTCGTTGTTGCTGGCGGCGGATGCCCATGTGCAGCACGGCACGCTGGTGAAGCTGTATGGCATGGCGCGCGACGCGGGGCTCCTTGAGGTCAACCTGGCGGCCAGTCCGGCGCAATCGGACGCGGGGGCGGGCGCGAAATGATGGCGGACGGTGAATCCGGAAAGGCGACGCGACGGTACCGGGCGCCCTGGCATCTGGGGTTTCCAGCGTTGCTGCCGGTGTTGATCGGGTTTGGGCTGGTGGCCGCGTGGCTGTATCAGAATCCGCCGCCTGCGGAATCGCGCGTGGTGGCGCAGACAAGGGTTCGATTTGCCGGCGACGTGGCAGAGGTGGGCGCGCTGCGGAAATCGATGTTACTGTTCATGTTGCCACCACTGGCGGCGGTCGACCGTGCGGACGAGGTCGTTTCGCGGGAGGACCTTCGCCCGCTGGAAGCGCACCCACGGCCACTGACCTACGCGGATTTTCCCCACCGTGCGCGCCTGACGGAGACGAACCAAACCAATGTGCGGGCGCAAGCGGCGCGGCTGATGTTGGGATATCGGCCGACTTGGGCGGCACTGAATCCATTTGGACCGACAGCGGCGTACGGTTTGGGATATATTATAGAGATGAGTCCAGCGCTGTCGGCTGGAGGGTTTACGATCCCCGGAGCCATGCTGCAGAGTCTTGATGGTGGCGATCAACCATGGGACTTGACCGTGAGCATTGCCTGTGGCGAGGATGGCCGTCCGCACGACATTTTTGCGTTGAATGACAGTGCACTTTCGGGCGTGCAAAGCAACATTGTACGCATGTTGCACAGCGGCAACGGATACCCGGGGACGATGTGCGAGGGGCGTTTGACCGTGCGGTGGGCACACATACCACTGGCGGGGGCGCACGGCGAGGCGCCGGGAAAGGAATCAGCATGGCCGTCAGAATCGTAAATTGGAATTCACGCACGCGCGGCGGCCCCGTGGCGGCGTTTCTGCAACGCCCCGCCTTCGACCGGCGGGCGGAAGGCGTGGCGCGCCGGGTGATCGAAAAAATACGAACGGGCGGCGAAGGCGCGATTGCCGCTTGCATGCGGCGCTTCGACGGTGTGACCCTGGCCCCGGCAGCATGGCGGGTGACAGCGGCTGAGTTGCGGGAGGCGCGGCATCAGGTGAGCGCGGCGGACCGGCGGGCGATTCGCGAAACGCACAGGCGCATCGCGGCTTTTGCTCGGGCAGGACTGTCGCGCGACTGGTCCATGCGCACGCGGCACGGGGGAAAACTGGGCGAGCGTTTTGTCCCGTTTGAGCGGGTGGGCGTCTATGTTCCCGGCGGGCAGGTGCCCCTGGTTTCCACGGCGCTGATGACGGCGACGCTGGCGCGCGTGGCGGGTGTGGCCGAGGTAGTGGCCTGCACGCCCAGCGACCGGGAAGGCCGTATTAATCCACGGCTGCTGCATGCTCTGGCGGTGGCGGGGGCCACGGAAATTTACCGCGTTGGGGGGATTCAGGCGATCGGACTGATGGCGTATGGGACCGGGCGCATCGCCAAGGTGCAAAAGATCGTGGGGCCGGGCGGACCGTATGTCACCGCGGCCAAACGCGTGGTCTATGGTGACGTGGCGTTGGATCTGGTGGCGGGACCGAGCGAAATCGCTGTATTGAGTGATGGTTCCATGCCAGCGCGTTGTGTGGCGGCGGATTTACTTTCACAGGCCGAGCACGGCACCGGATGGGAGAAGGCGCTACTGGTGACGCCGTCCGCCAAACATGCGCGGGATGTGGCGAAGGCGCTCGCGAAACAGCTCGCCACGCTGCCGCGCGCGGCAGCGGTGGGCAACGTGATTGTTGCGGGGGGGCTGTTGCTGGTCACCGTAAAAACTCTGGCGGACGGTGTAGAACTTTGCAACCGGTTTGCGCCGGAGCACCTGGAGTTGATGGTGCGAAAACCGGAACGCGTGCTCAAGACGGTGACCTGTGCTGGGGCGGTGTTCCTTGGACCATGGACGCCGGAGTCCGCTGGCGACTTTGTTGCCGGCCCCAGTCATGTGCTGCCGACTGGCGGGGCGGCAGCATTGTTCTCCGGGTTGACGGTCAACGACTTCCAGCGTCGCACCAGCGTGATTGCATTTTCACGCAAGGATCTAGAGGAGACGCTACCGGTGATCGAGGCTTTCGGACGCATGGAAATGCTTGAAGGACATGCAAGAGCGGCACGGTTGCGGTTTGGAAGTGACGAGTAACAGGCAGCGGGTTTCAGGTATCAGGCGGACGCGGGTTCTTATGTCATATTTACGCAAAGCGGTTGAGCGGCTGGCGGCCTATGTGCCGGGCGAGCAGCCGCGTATTCCGAACATCGTCAAGCTCAACACCAACGAAAATCCGTATCCACCATCGCCGCGGGTGTTGGAGGCGATCCAGGCCGTGACGACGGACGAACTGCGCCGCTACCCCGACCCCAATTGCACCGCGTTGTGCCAGAAGTTGGCGGAGTTGCACGGGGTGCGGGAACATTGCGTCTTCGTGGGAAACGGTTCGGACGAGGTGCTGGCGCTGTGCACCCGCGCCTTCGTCGAGCATGGCGGGACGATCGGCTATTTCGACACGACCTATTCACTGTATCCCGTGCTGGCGGACATCCAGGAATCAGCCCGGCTGCCGGTGGAGTTGGGGCCGGAGTTTGCGTGGTGCATGCCGGCGAATTACCGCGCCTCGCTATTTTTTCTGGCGAATCCGAACGCACCCACGGGGATGCGCTTTCCGGATGAGGAGGTTGCCGAGTTTTGCGCGCGATTTTCTGGCGTGGTGGTGATCGACGAGGCTTATGTCGATTTTGCCGACGCGGATTGCATGGCGCTGGCGCGCACGCGGGAGAATGTGCTCGTCGCACGCACCCTTTCAAAATCCTATTCACTGGCGGGGTTGCGGCTGGGCTACGCAGTGGGTGCGCCGGTATTGATCGACGCGTTGTACAAAATCAAGGATTCGTACAACGTCAGCGCCTTCAGCCAGCGCGTGGGGCTGGCAGCGGTGACGGATATCGAAACCATGCGCGCGAATACGGCGCGGGTGAAGGCCACGCGGGAGCGTGTGCGGGCGGCGTTGCTGACCCAGGGACACCGGGTATGGCCATCGCAGGCGAATTTTTTGTGGATGCAGCCGGCGGGGAATGAGGCGAAGGAAGTCTTTGAAGGGTTGCGCCGACAGGGTATAGTCGTGCGACATTTTCCAGGTCCCAAAACGGGGATGTGTTTGCGGATCACGGTGGGAACCGAGATCGAGATGGATCGGTTCCTGGATGGGTTGCGTATCGCAGTTGGCGGAAAGGCAATGGCATGAAGAAGCGTTCGGCAAGCGTTCACAGAACCACGCGTGAAACCGATATTCGCGTAACGCTCGATCTC
>CAMFEP010000015.1 GCA_945949405.1 Kiritimatiellales bacterium | reverse complement strand
CACCCAGACCTTGGGGTTCATGATGATGGTGCAGTCGAGGCCGACGATGTCGACCGGCTGGCCGAAGGGCCCGATGAGCTCCCGCTGCACCACGTCCTGCCACCAGGCGTTCTTCAGGTTGCGCTTGAGCTCGGTGCCCAGCGGCCCGTAATCCCAGAAGCCGTTGATGCCGCCGTAGATTTCGGAACTTTGGAAAATGAAGCCGCGGCGCTTACAGAGGGCCGCCAGCACGTCCAGTTTTAATGTTCCCGCGTCAGTCATGGCGCGGTATGGTCTAGGAGTTGGCGTGGGGAGTCAAGGCGGGAAGCGGGGGGACGCAGTTTCGGATTTCCGAACAGATCTCCCGCAGAGTCGCAGAGGATTTGGAATTCATGTTGTTCAGCCCGAACCGGTGAGAGGCCGGTCCGGGCCAGAAAATGACCTGCCCGGATTGCAATTACAGCATTCGCATGAAGATTGGTCCATACACGGGTGAAGTGGCGGAGCGGTTTCGGTGGCCGGATTTTCTGGCGGGGCTGGAGGGGCTGGCGTTGGCGGTGGGGGGGGCGGGGGCGCAGGTGGTGTCCGCGGGGCGCAACCGCAATGTGCGGCTGACGCTGACCTGTGGTGGCGTGCCGGTGGAATTGCTTGTGAAGGCATTTGGGCGGGAGTCTGGCCTTAAAAACTTTGCGGATCGGAAGCGCGGGTCGAAGGCGCAGCGTTCCTGGGAGGCGGCGGTGGCGCTGGCCGGGCGCGGTGTGGGGACGCCCGCGCCGGTGGGATACCTCGAGCGCTGGGAAGGCGGGCGGCTGGTGGAGAGTTATTTTCTGGCGGACTATTTGGCGGACCGCCCCAGTTTTCGCGATGCGCTGATCGCCTTGTATCACGACGATCCGGATTGTGCGCGTTGTATGGCGCTGCTGGAGGTTGTTGCGCGCGGCATTCGGGTCATGCACGACGCGGGCTTTCAGCACAACGACCTCGGCAATCAGAACATTCTGCTGCAGCGCGATGGAGCCGGGGGCTGGTGCGATCCGACTTTCATTGATCTCAATCGCGGGCGGTTGCATGAGACGCTGACGTTGCGCCAGCGCGCGCGGGATCTCTCGCGGATCACGTTACCGTCGGACTTTTTGCGGGTCTTTTTGGAAATGTACTGGGTGGCGGTGCCCTGCACCAGAGCGAAGCACGGTGCAGGGCAGGTGCCGCCGGTGGACTTGCTGCGCTGGGAGGCGCGGTATCGCCGCATGTACGCGGTGCATGCGGGGACGCGCCGCTGGCGGCATCCGTTGCGCGAGGCGCGGCAGGCGCGACGGGACCGTGGCGTGCGCGGGTATCCGGACGTGAAGGACGTTTGGATTTGGGATGAACGTTCGGCGCAGGCGATCAGCGTGATGCGCTCGCGCGAGCGCACGCGGCACTATCCGGTGGTGCGGCATTTGCGGTTGGTGGCGGATACGGTGCGCGTGTTGCCGCGGGTGATGAAGGAATATCCGGCGTTGTTGCAGGAGGCATTTCGGTCACCGGTGGAGTTCGCGAATCGGGTGGGCATGGCGCTCGATCCGCAGCCTGGCAGGCATGCGCGCGAGTTGGCGTTGCTACGCGGGCTGGGACGGTTGCCGGTGCTGGTGCGGTTTTATCATCATGAGAACCGGGAGCGGCGGGAATTTCGCGCCAAGGCCGTGCTTGGGTTGGTGGCGGAAGGGTATCCCGTGTCGATCGCGCTCGTACAGGATCGGCGCGCGGTGCGGGAGCCAGCGCGCTGGCGGGAATTTGCGGGCGAGGTGCTGGAGCGGGTGGGCGGGGTGGTGGAGATGGTTGAGGTTGGGCACGCGATCAACCGGGTGAAGTGGGGCGTGTGGGATTTTCGGGAGCTGCGCGGGCTTTATGAAGTTTTTGGGGAATTGCGCCAACGGTTTCCGACGGTTGCGTTTACGGGGCCGGCGGCGATTGATTTTGAATATCCGTTCGTGGCATCGGCGCTGCGTGAATTGCCCAAGGGAATCACGCTCGCGGGGTTGTCGCATCATTTATATGTGGACCGGCGCGGGGCGCCGGAGAACCGGCAGGGGCGATTCGCGGCGCTGGAAAAGATCGCGCTGGCGCGGGCGCTGGCGCGATCGTCCCCGAATTGCGCGGACAGGCTGATTATTTCAGAGGTCAACTGGCCCTTGCTGGGCACGGGGGTGTATTCGCCGGTGGGGTCGCCGTATGTGTCGCCGGGGCCGCGCTTCAACGATCCGAGTGTGAGCGAAGACGATTACGCGGACTACATGATCCGGTATTTCTGTCTGGCGCTGTGCTCGGGGCTGGTTGAGCGGGTGTTCTGGTGGCGGTTGGTGGCGCGCGGTTTTGGGTTGGTGGACGATACGGACCCGGCGGCGTGGCGCGAGCGCCCGGCGTATGCCATGTTGCGTGCGTTTCTGGCGACGCTGGGGGGGGCGACGTTTGAGAGCGCGCAGTTGCCGGTTGGTGCCAGGAACGGGGGCGACACGCGCGGGGTGTACGCGTATTCCTTTGTGCGTGCTGATGGTGAACGGGTGGCGTTGGTGTATGCGCACGGCGCTCCGGTGCCGTTTGCCTTTGAGGGCCGGTTCGTGGGCGTGGAAGATGCGTTTGGGCGGATGCTGGGGGCGCCGCCGGAATCACTGACGGGGCGGCCGGTGTATCTGCGCGGGGTGGGGGCATGCAGATGACCAATCGGTAATATTCACGTCAGGTGCCCGTCAGGTTATGTGGTGAAGATGGTACAAGGGAAACGGTGCTGTTCGAGGCGGCATCCTTGGGATTCCGATACGCATCAGGCAACAGGCAACATGAAAGGGAGTCAACCATGAAGGCCAGTGTGATCGCAGTGGGGTGCGCGATGTGTGCATGGAGCATGTTTGGAGTGACAGGTGGTGCCATCGCGGAAGAGGAGACGGTGAGCCTTGACCAGGTTCCGGCCGCGGTCAAAACCGCGATTGAGAAAGAAGTCGAAGGCGGGAAGATCATTGAAATCGAGAAAGAGGAGGAAGACGGGAAAACCGTCTATGAGGTCGAGTTCGAGGATGACGGCGAAACGGAAGAGGCCGCGTTCACGGAAGACGGCAAGCAGGTGGGTGGGGATGATGATGACGGCGAGGACGATGACAAGGATGGCGACAAGGACGACAACGATCAGGACGAAGATCAGGACGAAGACGATGACGATAAAACGTAGGCGGGATATGTAGAACAAGCCGGTGGCCCCTGTTGCATGCGCACGGAATGACGGGGGCCGCGTTGCCCGAGGGGGGGCATGGGAGACAAGCATGAGAGCGGGCAATCGGTTTTTGCCTTCGCGGTCGCTGCGCACGCGCATCCTGCTGGCGATCGCCGTCACGGTGCTGTTTTTGATCACGGCCCTGATCCTGCTGGGCGTGGCGCGGATCCGGCATATGCTCTTTGTGCAGGTGCGCCACGAAGGGCTGATTCTTTCCGATACCGTGGAGGCCGCGGTCGGGGAATTTGCCAAGGCCGGGGATGCGCGGGGGATCCAGCGCTACATTGATTCCTTTGTCGCGCACCGCACAAAAAACGATATCGAAATCAATGTGCTCCTGCTGCGCGGCGACAGTTCGGAGATCGTGGCCAGCAATGTTCCAGACAACATCGAGGCGGCGGATGCGGAGGAGCATGATGCGGTATTGCGGGCGATCGCATCGGGAGAGCCTGACCTCGAAATTGAATTTGACGTTGGCCCGGAGAATGAGGAAGAGCGGCGGATTGCGCGCGATTCGCGGCATCCGGATTTTTATTTCAGAGCCGGAAGCCGGGTCCTAAACGTGACCACGCCGCTGGGCCAGGCCGGCGCGCCCATCGGCGGCATCAACATCAAGCTGACGCTGCGCCATGTGGACGATGCGCTGGCGAGTCTGACCTGGTCGGGGCTGGCCGCGCTCGGCCTGGGCTGCCTGGTGCTGGTGTTCCTGTTGACGCCGTTTCTGAACCGGAAGGTTTTTCGTCCGCTGGAGCGGCTGGCCGCCGAGATGTATGCGTTTGGCACCGGCGTGGCGATCGGGGCGCTGGCGCCCTCCGCGCGGCGGGACGAGATTGGCGTGCTGGAAAATGAATTCTTCAACATGGTGGCACGCATCAACAGCGCCGAAGTTGTGCGCATGGAATTAGAAAAGGCGCGCGCCGAGCGTGACAAAAGCGAGATGGAGAAGAAGCTGCGCCAGGCCCAGAAAATGGAGGCACTGGGGACGCTCGCCGGCGGGATTGCGCACGATTTCAACAACATCCTCACGCCGATCATCGGCTACACGGAACTGGTGATGGAGCGGCTGGCGGCGGATGGGCTGGCGCAGGAGGATCTGGGGCAGGTCAGCCGTGCGGCGCTGCGCGCCCAGGATCTCGTGAAACAGATTCTTGCCTTCTGCCGCCAGACCGGCGAGGAGAAGGCCCCGCTGCATTTGGGGCCGATCGTGAACGAAACGCTCAAACTGCTGCGCGCCTCCATGCCCGCCAACATTGACATTCGCGAGCAGCTTGACGATGGCGGCGCGACCGTGATGGGCAACGCCACGCACATGCACCAGATCGTGCTGAATCTTGCCACCAATGCCACGCACGCCATGCTGGAGCAGGGAGGCTGTCTGGACGTGCGGCTGACCGAAGCGGACTTCGCGAAGGGGGTCGCGATCGACGGCCAGCCGCCCCTGGGGCCTGGACGATATCTGACGCTCACCGTGGCCGACACCGGCGCGGGGATTGCGCCGGATGTGCTCGATCGGATTTTTGAGCCGTATTTCACGACCAAGAAAGAAGGGGAAGGAACGGGCCTTGGCCTGGCGATGGTGCATGGGATTGTGGCCGACATGGGGGGCGCGATTGTGCTCACGACGGCGGTGGGCAAGGGCACCCGCTTCGACGTGTATCTGCCGGCCACGAATGGGGACGCACCGGCACCGGCGACCCTGCCCGATGTGAGCCTGCCCAGGGGCACGGAGCGGGTGCTGATCGTCGATGACGAGGCGCCGATTGCCAGCATGATTGGGCAACAATTGGGCGCGCTGGGCTATCGGGTGACGGTGCTTTCCGATCCGATGGCGGCCGTGGAACTGGCCCTCAAACCCGCGGAAGGTTTTGCGGTGATCCTCTCCGATGTGGCGATGCCGGGGATGACGGGCATCGAACTGGCGAAAATTCTCGCGGAGCGTGGCAATGTGCTGCCGATCATTCTCTGTTCCGGCTACACCGGGGGGATCAACTGGCGCACCGCCGGTGCTGTTGGCATTCGCGCGATGGTGATGAAACCGATTGATCGCGCGAAACTGGCGCAAACCGTGCGCCAGGTGATTGATGGCGAACGCGTTTCGAGAGAGGCATAACGCGATTACCGGCAGGCGCGATGAAACTGGCGGAGCCTGGAATCACCACAATGAGTCAGGATGACTGAAAGTGGCGCTTGAGGGGGTCCGGGAGTTGCGCGGCAAGGTGGGGATGTGCTTCCACGAGGCGGGCAATATCCGCCAAATCCTTGATGCGTTTGCTTTGTCGGCGTTCCGGTTCGGACCAGGCTTTGATTTTGCCTTTGAGGGTGTCGTCCAGCGAAGCCACACGCAGGAGAATCCCGTGTACGTCGGCTGGTACTGCCCGTGATGGAAATTCGTGATAGAAGTCCTCGGTGCTTAACTGGATGCTGACCGCAGATTGTCCGGTGAAGTTGATCGACCACGGGAAACGCTCGGAACGAAAGCCGGCTTTTTCGAGGATGGCGACAGTTTGCTGGATGACGTCGGAGGCCACCACCAAGTCCACATCCTGGGTCACCATCGGTTGTTTGGCCCAGTGGTTGACGGCCACGCCGCCAATGGCGCACCACACGATATCGGCTTTTTCCAGACAATCCACGAGGCGCATGACATCATTGGTGCCGCCCCGCGTTTGCCAATCGTAGAATTGCTTGCCAGTCATGGGGCCATGCTAGCAGAACGGGCGGGGGCCTGTCACCTTGTTGGCGCCGCCCGGTCTGGCACCTTGGGTTTGGCTTTGAGCACGATCATGATCTGGTGCACGGAATCGTCCTGATTGATTTCAATATGCAGATCGGTGCAGGAATCGTCGGTGTCTTGGGCCCGCGCGGGGTGCAGCGCGAGCGTGAGGATGGTCAGGAGCAGCAGCCATGTGCGTGGGTTCAATGTGTGCAGTCCTTTGTCTTCGCGGTCCGCTGAAAAGCCGTTTGTCGTCAGCAATCACGCCTTACGGCGTTACTACGAACGGGTTTTCAATGAACTATCAAGGTTGATTGCCATATGTGGTAGAGGGCTTTGCCGGAATCAACCACGTGTGTTTTGAAGCCTGGGGCCTGGGGTAGGGCTTGGGCGGGTGGCGGTGGGTTCACGCATGGTGGTTGTATACTCCTCTCGTCCGTATACCAGAGGGCGGCCAGGCGGCCGCCCCTCCCGGGATTGCCGCGCACAATATTTACGAGGGCGGAGCTTGGCAGCCTTCAATGATGACGAGGTCCAGCGTTGAGACGGGCAGGCGCAGTTTGCGAGCGGCCTGGTATTCCGGGGAATTCCAGCAGGCGAGGGCCGCTTCGTAGGACGGGAACTCGATTACGGCATTGCGGGAGCGGCTGGTGCCTTCCGGGGTTTCGAAGCGGCCGCCGCGCACGAGGAGGCGCGCGCCGAATTTTTGGTAGGGTTCGGCGTTGGCCGCCATGTAGGATTTATATTGCTCCATGTCGGTGATGTCGACGCGCACGATCCAATAGCCTTTGGGCATGAGGGACTCCTTGTGTTGATTATGCAAAGTTGATGAGTGGGGTGGCAAGAGTTCTGATCGTCGCGTTCGGGCGGCCACGGCGCGTAGCGCCACAGCTACGAGGACAGACTAGGGCGGCCAGGTGGCCGCCCCTCCCGGGACGTCGATAGAGGTTCCATCAGCTGGTGCGCACTTCGCGCAGGGCGGTGGTGAAGAGGGCTTCGAATTTGGTGGTGGTGTCGTGGATGTTGAAGTGGGTTTCGATGCGGCGGCGTGCGGCGGCGCCGAGCTGGCGGCAGAGGGGGCGATTGCGGGCGAGGGAGGTGATGGCGGCGGCGAGGGCGTCGACGTCGCGCGGAGGGATGACGCGGCCGCACTCGCCGTCGACCACCAGTTCGGGCATGCCGCCGACGCGGGTGACGATGGGGGCGACGCGCTGGGACATGGCTTCGATCGCGGCGCGGGGTAAACCTTCGCGCTCGATGGAAGGCATGGCGAAGGCGTCGAATGCCGCCGCTACCGCGGCGGCATCGTGGCGGAAACCCAGACAATGGACGCGGTCACGGAGGGCGAGGGCCGCGATCAGGGGATGCACGGATTTATCGGCGATTTCGCCGACGATCACGAGGTGGACATTCAAGTCGCGCGGGATTTTGGCGAGGGCTTTCAGGAGGACATCGCCGCCCTTGACGGGGCGGACGCGGCCGGTGAAGCCGACGAGGAAGGCGTCTTGCGGCAGGTTCAGATCGGCGCGGGAGGGTTTGGGCATGGCGTCGTACCAGGCGACATCGTGGCCCTTGTGAATGGTGACGGGGCGTGTGGGTGGCAGGTTAAAGCCCAGCAGGTAGGCGCGCACGGCTTCCGAGACGCAGGCGATGCGGGCGACGCGCGGGTGCAGGTAGGTGATCCAGCAGGCGGGATCCCAGCGGCTGATGTGGCCGACGGTGCCGCGGTAGGCGACGACGGGGAGGCGGGCGGTGCGGGAGGCGAAGAGGCTGACGGCGAGGCTGTCATTGCGCGGGGCGTAGAGCACGTCGGGGTTCAGTTTGCGCAGGGTGCGTCGGACGGTGAGGGCGGCGGGGAGGTCGAGGCGGTGGCGGAGGCGGAGGGGGTGGCAGGTGACGCCGCCGGCGCGGAGGCAGTCCACATCGGGCGTGCCGGGCTTGCAGAGAATATCCACGCGGTGGCCGCGGGCGACGAGGCCGCGATAGACGGCGGTTTCCGAGCGGTCGCTGCGGGAGGTGACGACGAGCAGGTGCATGGGTGGAATGTAGCGTGGGGGCGGCGTTGCGGCACGGAGAAAGTGGGAGGCGCAGACCCCCTCACCTCGGTCCTCTCCCTCGAGGGGAGAGGATGACGGACAGCGGGAACATCGAACATCGAAACCGGGACATGCCGGCTCCATCTCGAACGCCAAACATCGAAGTGGGGAAAACGGTTGAACTTGGGAGACTCCTGCCGCTTAATGACGGGCATGGAACTCCTATTGCTTGGGACGGCGGCGGCGGAGGGGTGGCCGGCGCCATTTTGCCGGTGTGTGAATTGTGAAGAAGCGCGGCGGCGCGGGGGGCCGAACATCCGCATGCGGTCGGGGGCGCTGATCGACGACGATCTCAAGATCGATTACGGCGCGGACACGGTGGTGCAGATGCAGCGCAGCGGGCGGTCGCTGGCGAATCTGCGAACGCTGGTGTTTACGCATCAGCATTCCGATCACATCATCCCGCAGGAATTATGGTGGGTCATTCCGCCATTCACCCAGACTCCGCCCGCCAGCCCGATCACGGTCTGCGGCAACGCGCAGGTGCTGGAACTGGTGCGTCAGGACCTTGGGAACAGGCCCGAGGTGATCAAGCAACTGGACTTGCGGCTGCTTGAATGCATGTGCCCGCTGACCATGCCCGGCGGTGACACGCTACTGCCGTTGCCGGCGGATCATATTGAGAATGCGTTCGTGTTGCGCATCACGCGCAGCGCTGCGCGCGGCGGGAAGACCTTGTTTTACGGGCATGATTCGGGTTTGTATCCGGAGGCCACGCTGGAGGCGCTGGCGAAGGGGCCGGCGCTGGATATTGCGCTGTTCGATTGCACGAATGGCGGGCTGAAGACGGAGAATCGCGGGCACATGGGCGTGGATGGGGTGGTGAAGATGGCGGCGGAGTTGCGGCGGCGCGGGGCGGCGACGGCGCAGACGCGGTTGATCGCGACGCATTTCTCGCATAACGGCGGCTTGCTGCATGAGGAATTGGTGGGGGCGTTTCTGCCGCATGGGATCGATGTGGCGTTTGATGGGATGACGGTGCGGGTGTAGAGAAATTGCCGATTGATGATTGCCGATTGATGATTGAAGATTGCGGACATGATGGTCGAGCAAGGCATCCGCACCCACATTGAGCTCTCCCGCAGCTGGGCGTTTGTGCCGCGGCGGGTGGGTCGGGGGTGGCTGGGGGGGGCGGGCGAGGGCGGTGAGGCGCGGGTCGATCTGCCGCATTGCTGGAATCGGCGCGATACATTTGAGCCGGGGGCGGTGTACCGGCAGGGGTTTGGGGGGTATCGCGTGGGATTTGAGTTTGCGGCGGGCGATGATGTCGAGCGCGTGTGGCGGTTGCGGGCTGAAGGTTTTTATGGGCTTGGTGAAGTCTGGCTGAATGGGCGGAAGCTGGGGCGGGTGGACGGGCAATATCTGGGCTTTGAGATGACGCTCGCGGGGATTCTGCGACCCGGGAGCAACATGCTTGGGATTCAGATCGAGAACCGGTATCACCGCCATGTGTTGCCGGGCATTCGCATGCCGGATTTTTTACTGTATGGCGGGCTGGCGGGACGGGTGTGGCTGGAAGGGGTGGCACGCACGCATTTTGTCGAAGCGCAGACGTGGGTGCATTGCGCGGCGGTGAGTCAGGCGCAGGCGGAAATGGTGATTCCGTTTGCGGTGGAGGGTGGCGAATTGCTGCCGGCGGGCGCGACGGTGCAGTGGTCCGTGCGCGATCCGGAGGGGCGGGAGGTTGCGCGTGCGGCGGTGCGGGTGGGGGCGGGCGTGGCGCGGCTGGTGGTGGAGTCGCCGCGTCTGTGGTCGGTGGAGGCGCCGTCCTTGTATGAGGCGGCGGGGGAAATTGTTGACGGCGCGCGGGTGGTGGATCGGGTGCGGTTGCGCTTTGGTTGCCGGACTGCGGAGTTTCGTCCGCGCGCGGGATTTTTTCTGAACGGCGAGCGCGTAGAGTTGCACGGGTGTAATCGACACGAGTCCATGCCGGGATTTGGCAATGCGCTGCCGGTGGCGCTGCAGCGGGCCGACGCGCGATTGCTGAAGGAGCATGGGTGCAACTTTGTGCGGCTGTCGCACTATCCGCAGTCACCGGTGTTTTTGGATGCGTGCGATGAAGTCGGGTTGCTGGTGTATGCGGAACTGGCCTCGTGGAAAAGCGTGCGCGATGGAGGCTGGCTGCGGGCGGCGGAGCGGCAATGGCGGGGGATGATCGCGCGGGACCGGCATCATCCGTCGGTGATCCTGTGGGGCATGGGCAACGAGGCGCGGTCGCGGCGCGCGTACCTGCGCTTGCGGGAGGTGGCGACGGAACTCGATCCCACGCGTGTGGTGACCTACGCGGAGAATCATTTGTACAGGGCCCGCCGCAAGCGCACGCCGGGCATTCCTGATGTGTGGGGCTGCAATTACGAACTTGATGAGCTGGCGAACGGTGTTGAGGCGGCGCGCCTGGAAAATGTGGTCGTCAGCGAGTGCTCCAATTATCCGCCGGCGGTGCGCGGAGACCTGGTGGAAGAGGCGGCGCAGGTGGCGTTGATCGCGGGCGATCTGGCGCGGGTGCGTGCGCTCAATCATCCGGCGGTGGCGGGCTTTGCGCTCTGGTGTTGGGCCGACTACGCCACGCTGCGCAAGCAACGTTTTGCGCGGCACTGCGGCATTGTTGATGCATGGCGCATGCCCAAGATGGCGGCGCTGCTGATGCAGGCGATGTTTCGGGAGGATCCGGTGCTGCATGTGCATGGCGACTGGGCGATGGAGGGGGCCGCGCAGCGGACGGTGCATGTATTCAGCAACTGCGCGCGCGTGGAATTGCGCGCGGGGGGGCGCGTGGTGCGGAGCCTGGAGGGCGGGCCGTACTGGAAGGTGGAATTGCCGTATGAGGCGGAGGCGTTGACGGGCGAGGGGACGCGCGGTGGCGGGGTGGCGACGGCAACGCTCAAGCCGCATGGCATGGCGCGGCGGCTGGTGTTGGAGGAGGATGGGCTGTTTGCGAGCGGCTCGGCGGGACGCCTCGCCCTACCAGTGCTTGATAATAATCCCAGACTGCTGGTCCTGCGCGTGCGCGCGGTGGATGATGATGGGGTGTTGGCGGCAAATTGGCGCGGGTGGGTGACGGTGACGGTTTTGGGCGGGGGGTGCGTGATGGCGCATACGGAAGAGGATCGGGTGACGGTGGCGGGAGGCGAGGGGCGTATTTTTGTGGCGGATGTGGGGGCGGATGTGGCGGTGCGGGTGGACGCGGAGCGGCTGGAGGGTGGGATCTGGAGGAATAGAAGGGTGGAAGCAGGGACGGATGAAACCTGACGTGGGCGCACAACACACTCGAATGATTCGCATACTCCCGGCAGAGTAGGGATGCATGAACGTTTCGACACAGCGTGAAGCGAAATGGGAAGCGTGGGCGTTTGGGGCGCTTGTGGGGGCTGTATTTGCGTCGGCGTTCACGCTGCCGGGCGGGCGCTGGTTGCTGGGGGCCAGCGTGGTTCTGACGGTGATCCAACTGGTGCGGGCGCGTCGAGCGCCGGCGTTTCCGGCGGTGGCGTGGCTTGGGTTGACGTGTATTTTGATTGCGGTGTGCACCACGATTTGGGGCATGAATCCGGCGCGCGGGATTCCCAAATTGACCAAGCTGATCTGGTTTATCGGAATCCCGTTATGCGCCACGCTGGTGACGGGACCGAGCCGCATCTGGATGCTGGTGCGCGCCTATGCCTGCGGGTGCGGCGTGCTCGGCGTTTTGACCTGTGTGCGGCATACGGTCAAAGCCAGGGAGTTGGTTGCGTTGGGGCAATTCGATCGTTTCAGCGATGCGTTGGTGCATGTGGGATCGATGAGTGATGCGCAGCGTCTGATGGTGGGGGTGCTCCTGGCGCTGGGGTTGCTGCTGGCGTCGCGCGGGGTCGCGGCACGGGCGCGGTGGGGGTGGGGCTGTTTGCTGGGGGTGATCGCGGTGGGTTTGTTGATTAATTTCAAGCGTGGGGCGTGGTTCAGCACGGTGGGGGTGGTCACGGTTTTTTTGATCATACGCGCGGGCTGGCGGTATGCGGTGGCGATCGTGTTGCTGGCCCTGTGCCTGCTGGCCGTGCCGACGGTGCGCACGCGCGTGGCGGGACTGAAGGATGAGTTGAGCGGCCGCGGCGGGCGCATGATGATGTGGCGCGAGATTGCGCCCGAGCTGCACCGGCAATATCCCTGGGGCGTTGGGTATCGCGCGCTGACCAATGATGCGATGCGCGAGATCGAACCGCGCGTGGAACCGAACCGGGATCACCTGCATTCGAATCCGATTCAGATGTGGGTCGACACGGGCTGGCTGGGGCTGGCGGTGTACCTGCTCTGGATGGGGTGGAGTTGCACCGACGCGATGCGGTTCTGTGTGCGGATGCGGCGTGATCCGGCGGCGTTGGCGCTGGCGTTGGCGCTGGGGATGGGGCTGGCGGCGCTGCTGTTCAACGGGCTGGTCGAGTACAATTTTGGCGACGGGGAAATTGTGCTGGCCTATGGGTGGATGATTGGAACGCTGGCAGCGGGGGCGGCGGCGCGGAATGAGACGCGCACATCTTTATCGTGATCATACGCGTACTCGGAATCCCAACCGGGAGGATTACGATTACGACACCCGATGAGCCTCAATCTTTGTCACGCGGGCCCGCGGTGGAGAGGTCGAAGGGGACGAAGCCAACTTTCAGGGCGGGGGAGTATTTGGGGAGGGTGAAGTTGTTGGATTCGGGGGACTGGAAGAGGGGGTCGGCGATCACGGTGCCGTGGTCGAGGCCGCGGGCCTGCCAGGCGGCGAAATTGGTGTTATCGCCGGTGAAGACCAGATCGCCGGGGGTGGTGCGCCAGTAGAGGTTGCTGAAGACGGGCGAGGAGTTGGTGGTCCAGGTGCGGGGCCAGATGATTCCGGTTTGCGAGAGCACGATGTTGTGCGCGAAGATAAATGACGGGTGGATTTCCTCGCGAGCGCGCTCGAGGTCGTTGGTGGCGGCGTAGGCGAAGATATTGTTTTGGACGATGTTGTCGCGGCCGTAGTGCTGGTTGAAGCCGCCGGTCTGGCAGCGGACGCAGAGGTTGTTTTCGATCAGGATGTCGCTGCTGCCTTCGTCCATGTAGATGCCATAGCCGCCGTAGGAGCGGGAGGTGACATCGTGGATGTAGTTGTAGCGCAGGCGCGTGCCGGGCTGGGGGCCGAGGGTGTAGATGCCGCCCATGTCGGAGAGCCGGCCGTGGCCGATGTCATAGAGGTGATTGTACTCGACGATATTGCCCATGCACGGGCTGTCGTGGTAGCCCCAGGTCCAGCCGATGGAGACGGCGGAGTAATCGAAATCGAAGACCGCATTGTGCAGCAGTTGGTTGCCGCCCGAATTGCCGACGAGGATACCCACGCCGGCATGGAAGACGCGCCCGCCGTGGGAGATCACGTTATCGGTGATTTTCGTGCGCTTGGTGCCGTGCCAGACCTTGATGCCGCCGGCGCCAAGGTCGGTGATGACGTTGCGCGCGATGGTGATGTCGCGGGAGGCGCCGGTGAGTTCGATGCCGTAGCCGCCGAGATGTTCCACGCGGCAATTTTTGATGGAGCAGAGCAGGGCGTTGGTGGCGAAGATGGCGCCGGGGACTTCGTTGGCGGCCTGACTTGAGGCGCTGCGGTTGGTGGGGAAGTTCCATTCGGTGTGGGCGAAGGTTAATCCATCCAAATGGACTTCCGTGACCGGAGTATCGGGTGAGGTGCCTTCGAGGCGAATCAGTTGAGAGAGCAGGGGGGCGATGACTTCGGCGGTGTCGAGGCGATCGCCTAGGCGGGGCAGGATGTAGAGGCGGCCTTCGTGGCGGTCGAGATACCATTCGCCCGGTTCGGTGAGGGCTTCGCGCACATTTTCGACCCAATAGGTGGCGCCCGTGCCGGTCCGATCGTCGATGATGCTGGCGTGGATCAGGCGGTCGAGGGTGACCCGATTAATCCCGGCTTCGATGGCGTGAATCCACATGCGGGAATCGATCCAATAATTAAAGAGCACGATTTCGACGTCCTGGAGGTTTTGCCAAGCGGCGCTGAGATCGCCGGGGTTGAAGCGGAATTGGTGATCCTTGCCTTCCCAATTCCAATTTGGACCGGAGAATTGGCGGCCATCGGCGTGGGCGGCGACTTTAAAGAAGGTGTCCGCGCGGGGGAGGCGCGGACGCAGGCGGCGTTCGCCGTTGATCCAGAGCTGGTGGAAGTTCCAGGTGCCGGCGCGGACTTCGGGGAGATCGGCGGCCCAGGCATCCCTGCCGTTGATGGTCGTGGGTTGGAAGCCCGTGATGCGGCGGCCGCCCGAGAGCACCGGTATTTCGCCGGGGCAGGCCTTGATCGTGACGGCGAAGGCGGGATCGGTTTCCATCCAGTGGAAGTCGGTACGGAAGCCGCCCTGTGCCGGGGTGATCGTGACGGGCGCTGAAAGTGGGTAGCGGCCGCCGCGCAGGAGGATTTGCACGGGGCCGGGAAGTCCGTCGTAATTACGGGTGATGGTTTGTATGTGATCGAGGGCGGCCTGGAGCGAGGCGAGGGGGCCATCGGTTTGATCGGCGGTGGGGGCGTCGCGGTCGCCGGACCAAGTGTCGCGGCCTTGCGGGGAAACGTAGAGCGTGTAGGGTGGTTGCTCGTGGACCAGCGGCGGTCGCGCGAGGTTGCGGATGGAGAGGCGCGGGCCGGGAACGGGGGTGCTGAAGGTGGCGCGGGCTGGCGGGAGTAGAAACGATTCCAATTGCGGGTCGGGTTTGGTGGAGACGCGGATGGAGCGGAAGACGCCTTCGCCCCAGGCGTAGAGGGCGATGAAGGGGCCGGCATAGCCGCCGATGGCATCGGGGGCGGAGGCAACGGGGTGGCCGTCAACAAAGGCGGACACCAGGCCGTGCGCGCGCTCGACGACGACGCGATGCCAGTGGTTTGGGACGATATGCGCGGAGCCGCTGACGGGGGTGAGTCCCGGGACCGCGAGGCGCGAGCCGGTGTTGCCGCGCGTGCCGAAGCCGAAGAACGCGGAGGCTCTCGTGAACCTTTCGATGTCATCGGGGGCGAGGCCGATGAGCAGGCTCAAGTCGCCGGGTGTGGCGGCATCGGACATGGCCTCGTATTCGACGCGCACGGCGCCATAGGCCACGGGCAGGCGCAGCATCAGCACGCCTTCGTCGTCCTTGCCCCGCTTGCGCAAGCCCTGGGGGGTGGCCTGCCAGTGGCCGTTGCGCACGAGCCAGTTCGTGCCGACCCAGCCAAAGGAGAGATCGGCGCGGGTCAGGTCTTCCTCGAAGACGGTGTGCCAGTCGTCGTTGGAGGATTGGGCCTGTAACATGGCGGCACTGGCGGTCAGGAGCAAGGAGGCCAGGGCTACTGACATTGGTATGGAAGCGCCACGATGACCGGGCCTCGCTTGGCTGGATGGGCTGGCGCGGCGCCACCCCATAGGCCCGCGCGAGGCCCGGTCATCGAGGCGGAACAAGGGGCGCATTGCGAACATGGTGAGAACTATTTTTTTCATGTTTATTCCCAGAGGCGTTGCAGCAGCCAGGGCGGGATCTGGTGAACGCGCGCCACGTTTTTTTGTGTTTCGGTGATGTAGAGGGCGCTGTTGTCTTCGATGAAATCGGGATAGCTCATGCGCAGGTTGCGATCTGTGCTGTAGAGCACGACTTCGGGGCGGCCCCAGCGGATGATGCGGCCGTTGGGGCTGTCCGCTTCCACGCCGCCGAGGAGCCAGGCGATGTTGCGGCCTTCGTAGCCCTTGCCGTCGTGATTGTGGAACCAGTAGATGAAGCGGCCGGTGAAGGGAGGGGCGTCGAGGCGGCGCACGAAATTGGCGGCGCGCGGGTGGGCGAGGGGCGGGCCGCCGGGGTGGTAGGTCATGAAGGCGGAGGGAGTCCAGGTGTGGCCGCCGTCGCGCGAGTAGGCGTGGCAGGGGTGGCCGTCGGTGGTGCGGTAGGTGCAGAATAGCGCGCCGTCGGAGAGCACGGTGAGGTTCGCTTCCTCGGCGATGGGGCCCTCGGGGGAGCGCAGGCCGTGGTCGCCATCGGGCAGGGTTTCCCATTGGATTTTCAGCGGGTCCGGCTCGGTGCAGATGTTATCGCTGCGCAGAAAGCAGGCTTCCGATTGAGCGATAAAGCCTTCGCCGAAGTGGCCGATTTTTGAGAAGCCCAGCCACATGATGCCTTTGTGCACGACGGGCTTGCCCACACCCCACTGAAAACGCACGGCGCCGTGGTAGGGGTTGGCGCGGTCGATGGCCATGGCGCGGATTGGGATGAAATGGCGGTCAGTGGACCAGGTGCGGCCGTGGTCGTCGGAATATTTGAAGGCGTACTCGCCGAGGGTATCCACGCGGCGGGTGGCGTAATCATGGCCGGGGCCTTCGTTGGCGATGACTTCACGCAGGTTGGCGGCGTTATAGGTGTAGAAGACGTAGATGCGGCCGCCGGGCACGATCAGGGGCATGGCCCATGAGGCTTCGGGGCCGTCGGCGGGCTCGATGCTGACGAGGGGCGACCAGGTGCGGCCGTGGTCGGTGGAGCGCGTGGCGACGATGTGCTGGCCGTGGGTGCCTTCCTCGCCATGGCCGGTGGTCATGACGCAGAGCCAGGCGCCGTCGGCGGTTTTGATGATGTAGGGCTGGTCGCAGTAGCCTTCGGAGGGGATTTCCCAGCCGGTGGTGATGTTGCGGGGGTCGGGGGTGGCGAGGGACGCGCTGGCGGCGAGGGCGAGGCCGGCGACGGTGGCGACTTTGCGGCGGCGGGATTCTCGGGTGGGGTTGGGGGTGTTCATGGGGCAGGAGGCTAAAGGAATGGAGCGGGGAATGGCAAGCGGGGAGGAGGGGATGGAGGACTGGAAGAATGGAAGGTGAGAAGATTGGGGGCATGGTTTGCGGGGAACCGCAGATTGCCGATTGCTGAGTGGTGAATTTTGAAGGTCCGGACTTTGGGATTCTGCGGTTCGGTATTCGATATTCTGCGGTTTTCCAAAGATGGGCTGCTTTCAGGTCTTTCCATGATCGAGTGCTGGCTCTCCCTGGTGTATTGGCCACGGGCAATGTGCTTGTTTGGGAGGGGGGGATGGCATATAAACGGGGCGGATTTTTAAGCGAAAAAGGGAATGGGGACGCGATGGCTTACGAAGTGTTGGCGCGCAAGTGGCGGCCGCAAAAATTTGATGACGTGGTCGGGCAAGACCATGTGGTGCAGACGCTAAAAAACGCGATCGAGTCCAAGCGTCTGGCGCATGCGTACCTATTCGTCGGGTCGCGGGGCATCGGCAAGACGTCCATCGCGCGCATTTTTGCCCGGGCGCTGAATTGCAAAAAGGGGCCGACGGCCACGCCCTGCGGCACATGCGACTCCTGCATTGAAATCGCCAAGGGCACGAATCTGGACGTGCTGGAAATCGACGGCGCTTCGAATAACGGGGTGGACCAGGTGCGCGACCTGCGGGAGACGGTGCGTTATGCGCCGACGCACGGGCCGTTCAAGATCACGATTATCGACGAAGTGCACATGTTGAGTACCGCGGCGTTCAACGCGCTGCTCAAGACGCTTGAGGAGCCCCCGGCGCATGCCAAGTTTTTCTTTGCCACGACGGAGCCGCAAAAAATTCCCGCGACGGTGCTGTCGCGCTGCCAGCGTTTCGATTTGCGGCGCATTCCCACGCCGCAGATCGTGGAGCGGTTGCGGCTGATGGGCAAGGCGGAGAAGGTCAGCATTGATGAAGACGCGCTGCTGGCGATCGCGCGCGGGGCGGAGGGCGGGCTGCGGGATGCGCAGTCGGCGCTGGACCAGTTGATTTCCTTCCGCGGCAACGCGATTACCGAGGCCGATGTGCTTTCCGTCTTCGGGCTGGTCGCGCGGGCGAGCCTGGAGGCGCTGGCGGACGCGGTGCTGGGGGGGGATATTCCCGGGTTGATTCGATTGATTGGGGAGTTGGATGATTCGGGGAAAGATTTGCAACGGTTGGTCGTGGAGTTGATGGAGCATTTTCGCAATCTGCTGGTGGTGTTGAACGTGGACACTCCGGCGCTGCACGGCGATCTGACCGACGCGCAACTCGAGGTGCTGCGGCGCCAGGCGGGGCGTTCGGATACGTCGCGGGCGCTGCGCATCGTCGGCGTGCTGACGGAGGCCGAAGACCGCATGAAATTTGCGCTCTCGCGCCGCACGCTGTTGGAGACGGCGCTGATCCGGTGTGCGCGGGCGGCGACGGTGGTTTCGCTGGAAGAGATTTTGATCCAGATTCAGGCGTTGCGGGCGGGATTGGGAAATGCCCCCGCGGGTGTGGCGGTAGCGGCAGGAATACCGGCCGGGACGGCCGGCTCCAGTGGGCCGACGTTGGCGACGTTGCGGCCGGTGGTGCGGGAGAGTGCGCCGGCTGCGCTGGTTGCGGGAGCGGCGCCGGCGGCCACGCAGGAGGCGTACGCGGAAGAGTTGCGGGACTTGATGCGGGAGTGGAAGGCGCTCAAGGAGAAGGTGGCCAAGCAGGCGGTGCAGGCCAAGGCGATCCTGGCGGATGCGCGGCCGGTGGCGGTGGATGCGGGGCGTGTGGTGCTTGCGTTCGATGCCGAATTTCCGCAGGAAATGAAGCGCTTTGAAACGGGGCGGGATCGCCTGGCGTTGGAGTACGCGCTGGGGGCGTTTTTGAAGCGCAAGGTGAAGGTGGACTTTGTGCTGGTGGCGCGCGATCCGCTGGCCGAGGCCGCGGCATCCGCGCCCGAGGCGGCGAAGGCGGCGGCGGCACCTAGCGCAGGGGGATCTGGTGCGGCGGGGCGGAAGGGGAAGTCGCCGCAGGAGTGGGCGAAGGATCCGGCCGTGAACAAGGCGCTGGAGATGTTCAACGGGACGATCCTTGATGTGCGGGAGTAGGCGGGGATGTGAAAACCGCGAATGAACGCTAATGGACGCGAAAAACGGATGAATTTAATTCGCGTTAATTCGCGTGCATTCGCGGTTACGTTTGAATTTTAGCAAGGAGGATGACGCGTGAAGATGTTCGATCAGATCAAGCAGATGAATCAGGTGCGGAAGATTCAGAAGCAGATGGCGGCGAAGAAAGTCGAGATTTCGAGCAACGACAAGAGCATTACGATCGTCGCGTGCGGGGACATGACGATTGAGAGCATCAAATTTACACCCGAGGCGCTGCAAATGCGGCAGGAAAAACTCGAGCGGATATTGGTGTCCACGGTGAACAGCGCGCTGGATTCCTCCAAGAAGGCTGCGGCGGCGGACATGCAGAAGCTGATGGGCGGGATGGGCGGGCTGTCGGAGATGTTCGGCGGCGGGGGCGGCTGAAGATTGTCATTGGTCAGTGGGCATTCGTCATCGGACAGTTGGGAAGCAGAAGGCAGAGCGAAACGGGCAGAAAGAAGGCGGCTGTGCGTGGACTGGCTCCGCTGGATGCATTGAGTGCGTGCCTGGCGCAGTTGCCGGGCGTGGGACGCCGCTCGGGGGAGCGCATGGCGATGGCGCTGGCGCGTGACCCAGACGGGCTCGGCGGCGATCTGATCCGTGTGCTACAGGAGGCGCGCACGAGCCTGTGCGGCTGCGCGCGCTGCGGCTCCATCACTACGCGCGAGCGCGATCCCTGCGTGCTTTGTACTTCGCCCCAGCGCAACGCCGGGCAGCTCTGCGTGGTCGAGGAACCGGCGGATATTCTGCGGATCGAAAAGTCAGGCGGGTATCATGGGCGATACCATGCCTTGATGGGGCGATTATCGCCAGCAAAGGGGT
Source organism: Kiritimatiellales bacterium (assembly GCA_945949405.1). Classification (GTDB taxonomy): domain Bacteria; phylum Verrucomicrobiota; class Kiritimatiellia; order UBA8416; family JAIOPI01; genus JAIOPI01. The sequence goes on along the minus strand of CAMFEP010000015.1, from coordinate 4,541 downwards.
TGGGGCCGGGGCAATTGCGCATCCAGGCGATGTTGGAGCGCATTGTGCAGGAAGGCATTCAGGAAGTGATCCTGGCCTTGAGCACGGATGTGGAGGGCGATGCCACGGCGAGCTACCTCGCGGAAGCGCTCAAGGCGCGCCAGGTGACGGTGAGCCGCCTGGCGTTCGGGCTTCCGGCGGGGAGCGGGATTGCCTATGCTGACAAGGTGACGTTGAGCCGCGCCATACAGGGGCGGCATCCGGCGTGAGCAAGAAGAAGTGCGGAGTGCTTGGTGCTGGGTGCGGAGAAGGAGCGGACCTAGGGCGGCCAGGCGGCCGCCCCTCCCGTTGGGTTAAGGAAGTGCAATGACCGACACGGTTCAAGAGCGGGTGGAGCGGGTGCAGGGGGCGATTGCGGGGGCCTGCGCGCGGGCGGGACGGCGGGTTGCAGAGGTGGGGCTTGTGGCGGTGTCCAAGACCCATGGGCCGGAGGCGGTACAGGCGGCGGCGGCGGCGGGACTGACGATATTTGGCGAGAGCAAGGTCCAGGAAGCGGCGCAAAAGATTCCCCAGTGCCCGGGGCGCATCGAATGGCACATGATCGGGCATTTGCAGACCAACAAGGTGCGGCATGCGGTGACGCTTTTCCGGATGATTCATTCCGTGGATTCGTGGAAACTGCTCGAGGCGATCGATCGCGCGTGCGGGGAAGACGGGGCGCGGATGCCGGTGTGCCTGGAAGTGAACGTGTCGGGCGAGCGCAGCAAGTTTGGGATACCGCCGGCGGAGGTGCCGGGGGTGCTGGAAAAAAGCGCGGGTTTGGGGCGGGTGCAGGTGGCGGGTTTAATGACGATGCCGCCGTTCGATCCCGAGACGGAAAACGCGCGGCCATTTTTTGCGCGGCTGCGGGAGTTGCGAGACCAGTGGCGGGCAGAGACGGGCTTTGCGCTGGAGCAGTTATCGATGGGCATGACGCAGGACTTTGCGGTGGCGATTGAAGAGGGGGCCACGTGGGTGCGGATTGGCTCGGCGATATTTGGTGAGCGGCCGAAGCGGGAGAAGGGGGCGGCGGGGGTGGGGGAGGAAGGGGAGTAGGGATGGGGGTTTCAGGTGTCAGGGTTCAGGGGGCAGGACGGAGGGGGACGAGGGACGGACTGGGACGATTAGCCCGCTCCGTTGCAACATCTGACGCAAATGCGTGCCTCTTTTGGGGTCGGAATCGGAATCGGCGTCGGGATCGATTCCGACTCCGATAGCGACGCCGACCCCGATTGGGTTGTGGGCGACAGGCCGCGTTAGGATTACGATTAGGATTACGAGTGGGGAATCTGGGCGATGGGTGAGGAACAACAGGGGCAGGTGAGGGGATCGGGTGGGGGGCTGCGGCGCGGGGTGGTGACGCTGGTCATCATCGGTGCGATTTTGTGGGGGTTTGCGTTTGCGGCGTTGCGGACGCGGGGCGGGCATGACTTTGTGGCGAAGCAACTGTCCGAGCGCTTCGAGACGCAGGTTCAATTTGAGCGGGCGACGCTGGGATTTCCATTGGGAATCACGCTGGCGAATGTGGCGACGTTGGATTACGCGGATGGGCAGAGCGGATTCCATGTGGATGAGACGCGTCTGCATGTGGGCATGCATCCGCTCGTTCGGGTTCGGTTACTGCGCCCGCAAATCAACCTGACGTACGATGGCGTGGTGTGGTATCCGACCAATTTTGCGGCGCTGGGCGAGTTGCCTTTCCGTGATCTGGGTGCGCTTTCGGAAGCGTGCGCCGCGTGGCGTGGACGTGTGGCGCTGGCGCTGGAGGGCGGCACGGTGTACTGGCATGGGATGCCCGACGGGCTGATCGCGAGCGCCAAGGGCGTGGGGTTTGACGTGGGGCCGGTGTCGTTGCCGGGGCACCCGGATGCGACCTTTCACCGACTGCGCGCGGCGTCGGTGGTGGAGCCCGCGGGGCGGCAGACGGATAATGTGTCCATCGAGTGGCTGGCGGCGGGGCCGCAGCGTTACATTGAAATCGACCGGGCGTCGACGGTCCCCACGGGGGATGACGCCGGTTTCTGGGGAGTTGCGGATGACCACGCGATCGAACATTGACGAATTGCTCAAGGGGTTTCGCCAGCGGCGGATCCTGGTGGTTGGCGATCTGATGCTGGACCGCTACGTGAGCGGGACGGTGACGCGAATTTCGCCCGAGGCGCCGGTGCCGGTGGTGCTGGTCAATCGCGAGCAATCTCGGCCGGGCGGCGCGGCCAACGTGGCGGCGAATATTTGCGCGCTGGGCGGGCAGGCGTTGATGGCGGGCATTGTGGGCGACGACGCGGCGGGGAAGGAACTGACGTCGATTTTGGCCGCGCGCGGCATTGCGCCGGACGGCGTGGTGCACGATGGGCGCGTGCGCACGACGGTGAAGATGCGCATTCTGGCGGAGCGCCAGCAGGTGGTGCGGGTGGATTATGAAAATCCCGAGGTGGTGGACGACGGGCTGGTGGAAAAACTTTGCGCACGGCTGACGGTGGTGGTGCCGCAGGTCGACGCCGTGATCGTGGAAGATTATGGCAAGGGTGTGGTGTGCCGCCCGGTGGTGCAGGCGATCCTCAAGGCGGCGCAGGGGACGAAGGTGCTGGTGGGGTTCGATCCCAAGGACAACCGCGAACTGGGCATGACGGCGCTTGCGCTGGCGACGCCGAATTTCATGGAGGCCTGCCTGGCGGCGGGGGTGCCGTACAAGCCGCTGGGGGACGACCCGCTGAAGAATCCATTGCTGATCAAGGCCGGCGAAATTCTGATGCAAAAGTGGAACTGCACGCTGCTGATCATCACGCTTGGGCCGCACGGCATGTATCTGGTCTCGCGCACGGAGGCGCCGATTCATATTCCGACGGTGGCGCGCGAGGTGTTCGACGTGTCGGGGGCTGGGGACACGGTGATTGCCACGGCGATGATGGCGCTGGCCTCGGGGGCCAACCACAGGCTGGCGGCGATGGTGGCGAACACGGCGGCGGGGGTGGTGGTGGCGAAGGTGGGCACGGCGGCGTGCTCGGCGGACGAGCTGCGGGCGGCGTGGCAGGCGCTGGCATGAGCGGGGAATGGAGCGCAGGCATGAAAATGCGGTGTGCGTTTGGTGCGAAACGGGCGGGGCATCTTCGCCCCAATCGCGGCGTTGCCGGACGTGGCGCATACTCGGAGTATAGCGCCACATCCGTCGCCTTGCGCTTGGGGCAAATCTACCCCACCCGTTTCGCATTCCCGCTGCGCGGGACAACCAAACGCACACCGCGGTTGCCATCGCCCTTCGCGGACTTGGGCGATTTCGGATGGGCGAACGGATGACCAACACTGCTGGCAAAAAAAATATCCGGGCGGTGGGGGTGATACCGGCGCGGTATGGGTCTACGCGGCTGCCGGGGAAGAGTTTGATTTCGATTTGCGGCACGCCGCTGGTGGTGCGGGTGGTCGAGCGGGCACGATTGTGCAAGGCGCTGGAGCGGGTGATCGTGGCGACGGACGATGCGCGGATCGTCGAGGTGGTGCGCGCGGCAGGGGCGGAGGCGGTGATGACGCGGGCGGATCATCCCTCGGGCACGGATCGCGTGGCCGAGGCGGTGGCGGGAATTGACGCGGAGATCGTGGTGAACGTGCAGGGCGACGAACCGCTGATTGATCCGGATTTGATCGGGAAATTGGTGGCGGCGCTGGCACGCGATGCGAGTTGGGACATGGCCACAGCGGCGACGCCGATTCATGACGCCGCGATGGTGGCGGCGCCGGCGGTGGTCAAGGTTGTGTGGGACCAACGCGGGCGCGCGTTGTATTTTTCGCGGTCGGTGATCCCGTGCATCCGCGATGCGGGCAAGGTGGATCCGGCGGGGCTGTATTGGCGGCACCTGGGGATCTATGCGTACCGGCGCGCGTTTTTGCAGAAGCTCGTGGCGGCACCGGTGTGCGCGACGGAGCGGGCGGAGTCGCTGGAGCAGTTGCGCGCGCTGCATTTGGGGGCGCGCATGCTGGTGGTGCAGACGCAGGACCGGGGGATCGGCGTTGACACTCCGGAGGACGTGACATACGTTGAAGGGCTTATTCGGGAGCAGGAAAGAAGCGGGAAACGTTGAACTTCCACGCGGCGCGGCGGGACGCCTCGCCCTACCTGGCCGTTATATTGTAAGAGTCTCGATACCTATGGCATCCACAGAAACATCCCGGACGAAGGTGGTCAAGATCGGGGGCGTTCCCATTGGCGGGGGGCGGCCGCTGGTGATGATTGCGGGGCCGTGTGTGATTGAGAGCCGTGCGGGGTGCCTGGATCTGGCGAAGCGGCTGGCGCGGCTGGCGCAGCAGGAGAAGATTCCGCTGATTTTCAAGGCTTCCTACGACAAGGCCAACCGGTCGTCGCACAAATCGTACCGTGGGCCGGGGCTGGCGGCGGGACTGGCGGTGCTGCAGGAGGTCAAGGACGTCATACAGATTTTCGATGTATTCTGACTTTTCTTTCAATTGAAGGATGTATTTTTTACTTTTCTGAGCTTTTATAAACCGTTCAATTTTTCCGGCCTGTTCAAATG
>CAMFEP010000014.1 GCA_945949405.1 Kiritimatiellales bacterium | reverse complement strand
GATTTTCGCGCGGACATCTATGCGCTGGGGGCGTCGATGTACCACATGGTCACGGGGTGCGTGCCCTTTGGCGACAAGACGCCGGATGAAATGCTGGAGTTGCAGGTAAGCGGCACGCTGCCCGATCCGATGGATGTGAATCCGGAGGTGCCGCAGCAGGTGGCGTGGTTGATCGAAAAAATGATGTGCAAGGATCCGGCGGGACGGCAGGCCTCGTGGGCCGAAGTTCGGTCTGATCTTGCGCGGGCCAAGAAGGGGTTGCGGCCGGGCGGTGACGCGCTGCCGGAGGGGGTCAGCACGGTGGGGCGGAGCGCGGCGCGCGGGCGGGCGGGGGTGCCCGGGATGGCATTTTTGAACGAGAAAAAGCCCGCGGCGGGGGCGCGACTTGCGCGACTGGTGGCGGTGCTGGTGCTGGCGGCGGCAGGGATTTGGCTTTTTGCGGCGGCGCGCGCGGGCAAGCTGGATTCCGTGCTGGCGCGTTTGGGGATTTCGATGGGGCCGCCAGCGGCGCCGGTGGTCGATCCGGCGGCGGCGGCGGCGGCGATGTGGAGGCAGGACTGGAAAAATGCCGTGGAATGGATCGCGGCGCATCCCGGGCGGTATGATGAAAGTCTTGCGATGTTGACGCGCATTGCCACGGAGGCCGCGGGCACCGCCCATGGAGAGATGACGCGGGCGAAGATCGCGGGCATCCAGGCCGAGAAGCAGCGCGCCATCGCCGGGGTGCTGGAGCGGTTGCAGCAGGTCACGGCGCCGATGTTGGCGGGGCAACAGTTTGAAGAGGCGGCGCAGGCGATTCTGGCGTATGCGGGCGAGTGGGCGGAGGAAACGCGGGAGGAGCGCATGGCACGGGCCAGCGATCTGCGGGCCCAGGCGGCGACGCTGGCGGCGGCGATCCCCGAGCCCGCGCGTCCACTGGAGACGGTGCTGGACGAGGTGGTGGCGGAACTTGTTGGCGGCAAACTACCCGAGGCGCTGGCGGTGGTGGAGGCCGCGATGACCGATCCAGGGTTTGTGCCGAGGGTGGCGGAACTGGAGGCGCTGCGCGCGGAAGTGGCGGGGGCGGCGGCGGCGGACGCACGCATCCTGGAGACATTTACACGACAAAAAGGCTTGCAGGTTAACGTGGAATTACGCAAGGGCAAGCGCACGCTGAAAGTGCGTGACGTGCGCGACGGTCATGTTGTGGCAGAGGTGGTGGACGTGGGTGACGCCATGGCGCATGGCACGATTGAATTTGATGTGCGCACGTTGAATTATCCGGAGCGGTTGCGGCGGCTGGGGGGGACGACGTTTGCGGGAGCGAATTTGTATCTGGGGCTGATGGCGGTGGAGGCGGGGTCCACGGACCGGGCGCGGCGGTATTTTGCGCAGACGCCGGAGTTGATCGCCGGGAGGCTCGCGGAGGCGGTGGGGAAGATGGCGGTGCGGTAGGGGTGGCAGGGGCGGATTTCGGAAACTTTCAACTTTCAACGTTGAAGTTCGGATCGGCCTTCCCGCCAAAGCGGGACGAGTGGGGGAATGCCTCCTACTGTTGAAGAAATATTGAGATCGTTTTGGCACGATTCCGATGGCGATTCCGACCCCGACTCCGAAAAGAATTCAAAACATGCCGGGGGTGTCGCCGATGAGGATCAGAACGGCGATGCTGATGGCGTTGAAGAGGGCATGCATGATGATGGGCACGGCGAGGGAGCCGGTTTGCAGGTAGGCGGTGGAGAACGCGCAGGCGAGGACGAAGAGCGGCGCGAAGGATGGGATGTGCATGTGCAGGGCCGCGAAGATGAACGAGACGCAGGCCACGGCGACGGGCGGGCTGGCGCGGCGCAGGGCGAGGGGTAAAAACACGCCGCGGAAGATCGACTCCTCGATGATGGGCACGAGGGTGACGGCGATGATCACGATTTGCATGCGCAACCAGGCGGGCTGACTGGGGTCCATCAGGAGATTGATGATGGGCTGGCGGTCGAGCGGGTAGCCCACGGTTTGCAGAAAGAGCGCGAAGAAGAGCGCGGTGATCGAGACGGCGGGCATCATCGCGAGGTAATAGAGCCCGCCGTTGCCGAGGACGCGCAGATTTTTGCGCCAATCACCGAGGCCGTACCAGGAGCCGGTGCGAATGCCACGCCGCCGCGCCAGGTGGGCAATTGCGGCCAGGCCGATGGCCGGAAAGAACAGCACCTGGGTCATCATCACGACGAGCGGGATTTCATCCGTCGGGGAGTTATCGAAGCGCGCGAAGAGCGGGCCGAGCAAGAGAGCCAGGACCTGCGCGCCGATGAAGACGACGAGGAGCGAGATGGCGTCGGTGTCGAACCAGGGCAGGAGGCGCACGGAAGCCATGGCGCGGGCGTGGCGCTCGCGCTGGGCGCGGTGGCGAAGGACCAGGGCGACGATGGCAAAGATGCCGGCTTGCAAGAGCAGGCCGATGAGCATGCCACCGATGGTTTGGCGGAGGTTCATATCGGGAATGAAGTGTTTCTCGCGGAGGCGCGGAGTACGCGGATTTATTTTCATTGCCCGAACCGGTGAGAGGCCGGTTCGGGCAGGAAACGACACATTCATCCAAGAGTTTGCGGCATAAAACCGAAGAGCGTATAATGGGTCGCGGGTAATGACGAGTGCAAAGGGGTGAGACGCGTGGTGACGGATGAAAAACTGGAACGGTTGCGGGGACGGCTGCGGGAGCTGGGTGGCGTGGTCGTGGCGTTTTCGGGTGGGGTGGACAGCACCTTTCTCGCGGCGGTGGCGCAGGACGTGCTTGGCGCGCGCGCGCTGGCGGTGACGGGCGTGTCGGCCTCGCTGGCGGAGCGCGAGCATCAGGAGGCCACGGTGTTGGCGGCGCGCATCGGCATCCGACATCTCAACGTGGACACGCACGAACTGGACGATCCCAATTACCGGCGCAATGAAGTCAGCCGCTGTTATTTCTGCAAGCACGAGTTATTCACGGTGCTGGTGAAGCTGGCGCGGGCGGAGGGGCTGGCGGCGGTGGCGGATGGCACCAATCTTGACGATCTGGGGGACGTGCGCCCGGGGCGCAAGGCGGCGCAGGAACTCGGGGTGGTGAGTCCGCTGGCGGAGGCGGGGATCAGCAAGCAGGAGATACGCGACTGGTCGCGCGCGATGGGCTTGCCGACGGCGGACAAGCCGGAGATGGCGTGTTTGTCGTCGCGCGTGCCGCACGGGACGGCGATTACGGAGGCGATGCTGCGGGCGATCGATGACGTTGAGGACGGCATGAAGCGGCTGGGGTTCCGGCAGGTGCGGGTGCGGCATCACGGTGAGATTGCGCGCATCGAGCTGGATGCCGTGGAAATCGCGCGGGCGCTGGCGCCGGAATTTCGCGAGCAGATTGCGGTGCTGGGCAAGGCGGCGGGGTTTCGGTTTGTGACGGTGGATCTGGAGCCGTATAAGCGCGGGCGGATGCATGGGGTGAGATTGACGATTGTTGATTGAAGATCCGCCTGCGGCGGACAAGTTGGCGATTGAGGGGCGTGGGGCGGTGGGGCAGTCAGGACCGGGCTCAGCGAGCCCGGCTACAGCGGAGCGAATGGAGCGCCTTCCGCCTTCGTCCTGCGTGACTACGGCGGACGGGGTGAACGCCTGACGGCGTCACTACGAACGGGAGAGGCCGGGGGCAGCGGTAGATGGACAGACGGCGGCGGACCGGGACGGGGGCGTCCGGCTCCAATTGGATCACGGGGCGAGGGTGATGCGTTCGGCAGCGGCGCGGCGACGGGGGTTGGCCCAGAAGGCGCGGAAATCCCTGTCGAGTTCCAGCAGGTTGACGTTGCGGAAGGTTTGGTCCGTGGCGGCGGCAGGATTGCGGGTCTGCCAGAGCAGATCGATGTAGCGATCGAGCAGGCCGGCGTATGGTGATTTGCGTTCGGCGGCGACGCCCTGGCGCAGGTAATAGACGAGACCCCAGGCCATCGTGTAATTGATGGCGCGCGTGGCCTCGCTCTGCGCGTAGAAGGCATCCATGTTCAGATCCAACACGTTGCGCAGGGTCATTTCCTGTTTCGGCAGAAGTTGCTCCAGCAGGCGGGCCATGTCCTTATTTTCGAGGATTTGCACGCCACGGTTGCGGAATTCCACATTCTCGAAGAGAACCGCATGACCCTCGTTAAACCAGAGTGACGTTTCGACATGATCGAGCGCGTAGAACAGATATTGATGGAATGATTCGTGATAGGCGGCGTGGAGCAGGTGATCACGGCGTTCGCGGCTGCCCTCGCCGGAGAGCGGGCGGATGACCAGTTCCTTACGTGTGGGCATCCAGAGGCCGCCGGACCAGGCCAAATCGGGACCGACATACTCGATATATTCTTCCTCTGTGGCGGGCATGCGGATGACGCTGACATCGACTAAAGGCGCGCGTGGGGGGATCATTTTGCGAAATACGAGGCGCAAGTTTTCCACATCCGTCTGGAGCTGGCGCACGGTGGAGCGTTCGCTGCTCTGCATGTTGGAAATCAGGATGTAATTCTCGGTCTCGGCGAACCACCAGTTTCTTAAATTCGCAAGGCTGGCGGTGACCTGCTTCCGGCTGGTGAGAAATTCGGGGGACTGGGCGGTGGCGGTCTGGGGTGCGGCGGTCTGGAAGCGGGTGGCGGGGGCAAGCGGCGTGGGTTTGGCGACGGGGGCGGCGGTGACATATAAGAGAAAGCGCGAGAGGATGGACTGGCGGGCGGTGCGGGGATCGGTGTTGGGGCCGAGGTGGAAGAGGGCGCAGGTCCAGGACGCGGGCACGTGGCTTTGGCCCATGGCAGCGGGGTTGAGGCGGAAGGCGAAGGCCAGGGTGTTTGAGGTGGCGGGGGGGAAGGTGAATTCGAGCACGTCCGAGAAGCGTTGGGAGGGGGCGTTGATGCGCGCGACGCGGGTGCCGCCGGCGGTGCCGGCGAAGGCGTCCATCCACTCACCCAATTGTGGCAAGGTCCAGGCATTGGCGGCGCGTTCCTGTTCCAGCGCCTTGTCGTACTCGTCCTTCATAATGTGTTCACGCTCGAAGGGGCCGGGCAGCATGGTGCGTACGGTGGCGATGGAGAGGCGGTTGCCATCGCCATCCTCCCATTCGGCGGCGTGCTGGGAGGCGATCCACAGTTCGCGCGGGTCAACCATATCCGTTTTAAATTCCTCGGCGCCCATGCGCACGCGGTAGGGATAGGCCTGCGGGATTGGCAGGGGCTTTTCGCGAGAACCGGACATGACGCGCAATTGGAGGCCCAGGGTGGTCAGGGGGCGGGGGTCGGTGAAGCGCAGTTCGGCGCGGGGGGCGGCGGGGGAAGAGAGAGAGGAGAGCAGAAGGCAGAAAGCAGAAGTCAGAAAACAGAAAGGCGCCCGCGCGCGGAGCGCACGGGCCACCTGGGATGGCAGATCATGCATAGATTAGGGCGGCCAGGCGGCCGCCCCTCCCGCGGAGCGCTATTCCGAGAAGGCTTCGTCGAAGACGCGGGCGGATTTTGGGAAGTCGAGATTTTTTACGAAGCGGCAGGCTTCGGTGGCGCCGAATTCGCGGTCCATGGCCGCATCCTCCCACTCGACGGAGAGCGGTCCCTGGTAGGCGATGTCATTGAGGGCGCGGATGATTTCCTCAAACTTCACGCCACCGCGGCCCGGGCTGCGGAAATCCCAACCGCGGCCCGGCGAGCCGAAATTGATATGCGACGAGAGGATGCCGGACTCCCCGTTGAGCGTGAGGGCGGCGTCCTTCATGTGCACGTGATAGATGCGGTCGGCGAACGTGCGCAGGAAGGCAACAGGATCGACCAGCTGCCAATGCAGGTGGCTCGGGTCGAAATTGAAGCCGAAGGCCTTGCGGCGTTTGATGGCCTGGAGGGCGCGGCGGGCGGTGACGATATCGAAGGCGATTTCGGTGGGGTGGACTTCGAGGGCAAACTTGACACCGCACTCGTCGAACACATCGAGGATTGGGTTCCAGAGGTCGGCGAACTGCTTAAAGCCGGCCTCGACCATTTCGGAACTGACGGGCGGAAAGCTATAGATCATGTGCCAGATCGACGAACCGGTGAAGCCATTGACGACCTTCACGCCGATATTCTTCGCGGCGCGGGCGGAGTTCATCATTTCATTGATGGCCCACTTGCGCTTCTTCTCGGCGTTGCCGTGGCAGTTTTTCGGCGCGAACATGTCCGAGCGCGAGTCGTTATTCGGATCGCAGACGAGCTGACCGGCGAGGTGGTTGCTGATCGAAAAGAGCTTGAGACCGTGTTTGGCGAGGATAGCCTTGCGGGTTTTGGCGTATTCCTTGTCCTGCGCGGCGCGGGTGACATCCACATGGTCGCCCCAGCAGGCGAGTTCGAGGCCGTCATAGCCCCACTTGGCGGCTTTGGCGGCGAGGTCTTCGAGGGGGATGTCGGCGAATTGTCCGGTAAACAGCGTGACTGGTCTGGCCATGGTGTGTCTCCTTTAATAGGCGTTGTTGAAACCATCTGAAAAGAGGGCGGCCAGGCGGCCGCCCCTCCCGACGAAGGATTCAAGTACGCGTTGAGACTGGTGATAAAGGGAAGCGGGGAAAATGGCAAATTGAAAGTGGGGGGGAGATTACGATTACGATTATGATTTGGAATAAGAACGGGAGAATGGGCTTGGTGCGCTTGACAATTCGTCAAAGTTTGTTTGAATGCCAGAACGGGGTTCGTGCGTCGCAAACAACACATCGGGGAGGCTGAATTATGCCGTCCAATAGAGGGGTTGCTTACATTAAACCGGGAGTAGTCGAGATCCAATCGATCGACTTTCCCAAGCTGGCGCTGGGCAAACGCAAGTGCGGGCATGGCGTCATTTTGCGGGTTGTGGCCACGAATATTTGCGGCAGCGATCAGCACATGGTGCGGGGCCGGACGACGGCGCCGGCGGGCCTGATTCTCGGCCACGAAATCACCGGGGAAGTGATCGAGGCGGGGCGGGACGTGGAATACATCAAGGTTGGGGATCTTTGCTCCGTGCCGTTCAACATCGCCTGCGGGCGCTGCCGGAATTGCAAGGAAGGCAAGACGGGGATCTGCCTGAACGTCAATCCGGCGCGGCCGGGCGCGGCGTATGGGTATGTGGACATGGGGGGATGGGTGGGCGGGCAGGCCGAGTATGTGATGGTGCCGTATGCGGACTGGAATCTGCTTAAATTCCCGAACCGCGACCAGGCGCTGGCGAAGATCAAGGACCTGACGCTGCTTTCGGATATTTTCCCGACGGGCTATCACGGCGCGGTGACGGCGGGCGTGACGACGGGCTCGATCGTGTACGTGGCGGGCGCGGGCCCGGTGGGGCTGGCGTGCGCGGCGTCGTGCCATTTGCTTGGCGCGGCGTGCGTGATCGTGGGTGACCTGATTCCGGAGCGGTTGAAGCAGGCCCGGAGTTTTGGCTGCGAGACCGTGGATCTGAAAAAGTCCGCGACGTTGACGGAGCAGATCGAGCAGATTGTGGGCCGGCCGGAAGTTGATTGCGCCGTGGATTGTGTGGGCTTCGAGGCGCGCGGGCATGGCAAGGACGCAGTGGTGGAGCGGCCGGCGACGGTGCTCAACTCCCTGATGGAGGTCACGCGCGCGGGCGGCGGGCTGGGTATCCCCGGGCTGTACGTGACGGGCGACCCGGGTGGAGTGGATGCCAATGCCAAGATCGGCATGCTGGGCATTCGCATTGGGTTGGGCTGGGCGAAGTCGCACACCCTCTGCACGGGCCAGTGCCCGGTGATGAAGTATCACCGCGGGCTGATGCAGGCGATTCTGTACGGCAAGATTCAGATCGCCAAGGCGGTGAATGCCACGTTGATCACGTTGGATGACGCGCCGAAGGGCTATATGGACTTCGACAAGGGCGCGGCGAAGAAATTCATCATTGATCCGCACGGGATTGCCAAGAAGGCTGCGTAAGGGAATTTTCGGACTGCTGTCGTCGGCCTCGATGCGGCTGGCATTGGGCCGGGGTCAGCGACCCCGGCTACAGCAAGAAAACAACACAAACTTTAAGCCCCGGGTGCGTTTGACGACGCTCCGGGGCTTTTTGTTTTTGGGGAAAGGCGTGGGCGGGGCGGATTGCGACAAAGATTGGGACGAAGATTAAGACAAAGATTGAGGGTCAGGGGGGGAAGTCGGCGCCGATGGTGTAGAAGCTGGTTTGGTTGGTGGCGGTGGTGTCGGTGTAGGTATTGGTTCCGGAAGGGTGGCCGGGCATGTCGTTGGTGAGGGTTTCGCCGAGGAAGTCGAGGACGAGGTTGGTGGTGCGGTAGACGTTGTAGTGGTAGGAGGGAGAGCCGAGCCAGGTGATGGTGAAGGTGGTGGGGGTGATGCTGGAAATCGTGCGCAGCGGGGGGTATGGGGGTGGGGGGAGCAGTAGGAAGTTGGCGGTGACGGTGCGATTCTGGTCCATGAGGACGGTGAGGGATGGCGTGTTGGTGTTGCCAGCACCGGTATTGCCGGTCCAGCCGGAGAAGGCATAGCCATAATCCGCGTCGGCGATGGCGGTGGCGTTTGAGCCGATGGGGACATACAGGTTGCCGCCGGTGATGCTGCCGATGCCGTTGGTCAGGGCGGCAAAGTAGTATTGCGTTTGCGGGGGCGGCGTCCATTCGGCGTGGAAGAGGGCGGCCTGGCTGGGCAGACCGTCGATGGCATGGACGACGCGCACGCCGCTGGGGGAATTGGTGAAGATCACGGAGAGCGCGTTGTTGGAGGTCCACCCCGGGCGACCGACGATTTCGGTGATGATGGTGGCGAGATTGGGCGTGCGCTGCGCGGTGCCGCGTTCACTGGTGTTCCAGGCGGGGGGCGTCCAAAAGACGCGATTCGTCGTGACGAGGCGGTTCCGGATGTTGTTGTTACCGGATGAAGGCAGTGTGGGTGAATTGTTGGTGGCCTCGCCACGGATGGTGACAAAGGCGGACACGGGGGTGTTTGAGGCGGCGGTGAACTGGACCCAGGCGTTGGTGATGGTGACGCCCTGGGGAATGCCGACCTCGTAGAAGCGGAACAACGCGCCGAAATTGCTGTTGGTGGCGAGGGCGATCGTGGTGGAGTTTACGGTCAGCAAACCCGTTCCGTTGTTTTGCCAGCCGTCGTCCGTCGAGGCGCGTACGAGGACTTCCACGGTGCTGGGGGGCAGGGGATCGGGGGTCACCCAGCCTGTGGGAATGGACTGGGCGCGGAAGAGGGTGCTGGTCCAGGCGCCGGAATTTTGTTCTCCCTGGAAGGTCCGGGCCACCACGAGGGCGCTGGCATTCAAGGTGAAGGGACCGATGTACAACTCATCGTCGCGGTCGGGAATGGTGCCGTCGAGGGTGTAGTAGGCCATGGCACCCGGCACGGCGGGGAGGGAGACCGTGACCAGCACCGAATTCGTGAAATCGGTGGTGGTCGAGGGAAGAATGATGGGCGGAGGCAGGTTGGTGGAATCGTTGTCGATGATGGTGTGGATATAGAGAATGTTTCCGCCGAGGATGGCGTTGCCAGTGATGTTCGTGAAGGTGATTTCGAGCGTCTCTTCCTGTTCCCCGGAGGCATCGTTCAGGATTGTGAGCGGAATCGCTTTTTGGGTTTCGTTGGGCCAGAAGATGACCGAGCCGGCGGAAAGTGTGTAGTCGTTGCCCTGGGTGGCGGAGCCTCCCGTGACGGCGTAATAGACGGTGACCGTGGAAGCGAGGGCCGGTTGCAGGACCACGTCGATTTCCACGACCTCGTTTGTTTCAACGCGTGCGGTGGAGACATCCGCAAAGCCGACGCTGGAGGTGATGCCGGTATTGTTGGTGCGGCCGGGGGTGCCGCCGATGGTGATGCCGACCCAGTTGGTGAAATCGTTGCCGTAGGCGGTGGGGGAAATGCGTTCGAGCGAGGCGCCATCGTTATCGGCAGCGGCGGGCCAGGGGGGATCATCGTCATACTGAACGCGGTCGGCGATGACCTGGGGGAAGTCTCCATTCGCTTCGCGGACCTCGGGCTTGTAGAGCTCGATGGTTTCGCCGCCGTTGGAGAGGTTGCCATCGAAAGGGCCGAAGATGCGGATGGCGGGATCGATGCCCAGGGTGGCGCGGAACTCGGCGGGATCGGTGCCCGAGACCAGGATGTGTTCCCCGGCGGCGAGGATGGTGTTGGTGGGGAAGAGGTAATTAAAGGCGTTGGCGAAACGCCAGGTGTTCGAAGCCAGGTTCGGGGAGGAGTTTGTGAAGAGCCGGACGGCGGCGGCGGTGATGTTCACCAGTTCGACATATTCGAGGCCGCCGGGACCGGGGTTGTAGGTGATTTCGTTGATCACGACCGGGCCGACCCGTGGGGCGGGATTGGGGAGACCCGTGCCGTTGCGGAACTGGCCCAAGGTGACGGGGTTGTCGTTGCCGAAGGAGCGGCTGCTCATGGCGGTGAAATTGATTGAGCCGTTACTGCGGATGTAGCGGCCATGGGAGTACCCGTTTTCGATGGCACCGGTGAAGGTGAAGGTTGAACGGTAGCCGGTGAGGCTGCCGTTGGTGGCGGCGGAGAGGAAGACGCTTTCCGTGCCCAGTTCGGAGAATTCGAAGGCATTCGTGCCGAGGGAGGGTTTGTTGAAGGTCGGGCCCGCGTAGAGGACGTGGAAGCCACCGGGGGGGATGGTGGTGGAGGGACCGGAGGTAATTTGGTAGCGCTTCAGCGCGTTGCCATTGTCGCTGACGAACCAGCCGGCGACATTGACGGTGTTTGTGCCGATGTTGCGCAACTCGATGGCGTCCTCGAGCGGATCGTCGGCGTGGGGGAGGACTTCGTTGATGACGATGCCGTCGTAGGGCGAGGGCTGGTCATCGGCGCCGGGAGAACCGCCCACGAGCGTGCTGGCGCGCCAGAAGACGTCGTCGTCCGGATCGCCGGTGTAGGGATTCGGTTCGTTCGGCACGAGGGAATAGCCCACGTTGCGGGTTGTGGGATACCAGGAGTTGCCATTGTCTCCGTTGCCGTAGTCGAAACGGATGATTTCGGTGTTCGCGGCGTCGAAGACGATGAGCTCCTCGCCGGCGTTGTTGAGGGCGCTGGCCGCATTGGTGCCGTTGATCGTCACGGCGGGGTGTGCGGCGGCGAAGGCGTCGGCGTTGCGCGCGAGCACGAAGAACTGCTGGGGCGCCAGGGTGGTGCCGTGGGTAAAGGTGAAGGTGACGCCATCAAGATAGAGGCCGCTGAGGTTCAAGAACGCGTTGCTGCTGATGTTTTTGAATTCCAGGAATTCCTCGAAATCCGAAGTGCCCGGCGGGTCGTACATGATTTCGGTGATGCGCAGGTACTGGATGAGGAGCTGGGTCATGTCCTGAAATGTTGTGCGGATGGAGGCGACGTCGGTGTAGGTGGATTCGCCGCGGGCGTGGACGGCGCGCAGGCGGTAGTAATAGCTGTTGTCCTGGCCGAGGCCGGTGTCGGTGTAATTGGTGACGTTGGCGGCGGTGGTGGCGATGCGCGTGAAGGTGGTGCCGCCGTTCGAGCGGAAGATTTCGAAGCCGGTTTCGTCGGGGCTCAGGTCGGTCCAGGCGAGGAAGATGGTGTTGGAGGTAGCGATGGGGAAAAGATTGGTGGGGGCGATGGGGTTGGCGCCGGTGGGATAGGGCACGCCCATGTTGGCGCCGCCGGCGCCGGTGGCGAGGCAGGGCGAGATGGCTTTGAGTTGGTAGTCCTGGTTGTCCTTATCGCGGAAGAAGGGGTTGCGGTTGATGTTGCCCGTGCCGGGGTGGGCATCGTTATCGGGGAATTGCACATCGCTGAAGGCGACGGCGGCGGGGCCGTTGGTGATGCCGAGGATGCCGCTCCAGACGATGGTGTTGGTGATGGCGGGGGCGCCGTGGATGCCGGTGCCGCAATCGACGATGGTATTGTTGCGGATGGTGGCGGAAGAGGCGCCGGTTACACGGATGCCGGTGCCGCAGGTGTCGAGGAGGGTGTCGACGACATGCACGGTCGAGGCATTGATGACCAGGCCGGTGCCGGAGAGGTATCCGATCGCGACGTTGGTGACGAGGCCGGCGGTGGCGCTGGTGAAGACGATGCCGTCGGTGCCCACGGGGTTGCGGAGGTTCGTGCGGCGGACGGTGCTGGTGGTGGCGGCGCCGGTGAATTCGATGCCGACGGCGGACATGTGGGTGAGGAGGCACTGGTCGATGAAGGTGGGGGAGGTGTCGAAGCGCGTGCGGTTGAAATTGCTGACGATGCTGGAGGTCATGTAGACGGCGCCGGCGCCGATGGCGCGGATGATGCCGTTGGTGTCCTGCGAGCCGGAGATCGTGGAGTGGTAGATGGCGAGGCGCGCAGCGTTGGTGACGACAATGCGACCGGAGGAGATGACGGCATTGGAAATGATCAACGAGGCGGTGGCGCCGGAGGCCTCGATGGACCAGGCGTTGGTGTCGCCGTATGGATAGAGGTTGACGGGCGTGGCGGGGCTGCCGAGAACTTCGAGGGTGCCGTTGACCGTGAGTTTTCGACCCGGGGCAAAGAGCACGGTGGTTTGCGGTGCGATCGTGAGTTTGCCGCCAGCGGAGACGGTGACGTCATTGCTGACGACGTAGGTGCCGGTGGCATAGGTCCAACTGGTGGTCGTGCTGATGGTGGTGGGTGCGAGCAGCGCACTGCGCAAGCCGATGGCTTTGAAGGACAGTTCCTTGATAACGGCGTTTTTCGGGTTCACGGCGTGGATGACCATATCGGCGACATCACCAGGGAACGTGGCGGCATTGGTCATGGTCCAGACGTTGTTGGTCAGGTTCCAGGACGTTGGGATCCCGTTTACCAGAACCCGGGCGGTGTAGGACTGGGGGGCGGTGCCACCCAGGGTCACTTGGACGCTGCCGGTGGTGGCGCTGGGCACGAGGAGCGCGGGGGCATTGGCGGGCAGGCCGTTGACGGTGAGGTTCAGGTTGAGATTGGACAGAATGTTCGCGCGGCGCGATTGCGTGTGGGTGAGGGCGGTGGATCGCTGGGTTGGCGTCATCTTGGATCCGATTTCGTCGAACAAGGCGTTCATGTTCGCATCGGACATGGTGTTGGTGATGACGTCCAGCAGGTTGCCGGTGTAGTAGGCGACGATGGGCTGATTATAGAGGAATTTTTTAATGACGGCGTTGTTAAAACCCCACATGTCGCGGATGGTGGGGGTGGTCAAGCCGACGACGTCGCTATAGTCCCAAGGGAAGAACAGGGACTGGCCGGAAACGGGATTGCAATAGAGGCGCAGCTCATCGCCCGCGGGTACGGAACCCGGAACGAAATATCCGGCCTCACCGTTGTCGAGGCAGATGTTGATGGCAAAGGTGCGTCCCCAGTTCACGATGTCAACGCGGTTCGTCAGGTTGGTTGTGTAGGTGGTTGTGGGTTGATTCAGATCGTAGGTCATGGCCTGTAGATCGTACCAAGCCGTGTGGGGGTTATTGATTTTGGTCTCATACAGTGGCGAGTAGGACGCGATCGAAGGAAAATAACTCAAATCGCCGAGAAAAGATGGTCGGCAACCGTCAGTGCCGGTTGCCATGTAGGTATTGCCGTCCTGTCCGTCGGGCACGTGGTCGGCGAGGTAATCGTTATCGAGGCCCTGGACCCGGCAGTAAATCCCCTGGGTGGGGGGATTTTTCAGGCTTTCATTGAACCAGACGCGGGCCAGATGCACGTCGGAGGCGATTTCGCCCGCACGATCATGCAAGGTCATGCCGATAAACTGGCAGATGGCGTCTTCCTGGTTCAGATTCGCTTCGCCACTGCTGGCGAAGGTGGTGCTGGGGGGAAATTCGATGCGGTAGTTGCCCAGGGTGGCGACGCGGGAGGAACTGCCCCGCAGGCGCAAGCCACAGTTATAGATGACATCGCCAGCGGGGGTGACGACGGTGATT
Source organism: Kiritimatiellales bacterium (assembly GCA_945949405.1). Classification (GTDB taxonomy): domain Bacteria; phylum Verrucomicrobiota; class Kiritimatiellia; order UBA8416; family JAIOPI01; genus JAIOPI01. The sequence goes on along the minus strand of CAMFEP010000014.1, from coordinate 11,170 downwards.
TCGGCGTTGGTTTCGCTGCAGATCGTTCGCGATTCAAATGTGGTTTTTGCAGAGCGCGACATCAACATGTGCCAGGTTTCATACTCGCCAGGAAAGGCCGAGCTGGTCTGGGGATCTTCACCGAATTTGACGAAACAGGAAAAATTGGTGCCGGGAATCGCCGTACGGTTGGTCGCCGGGATTGTGCGGGTGCCCAGCGAGTCAGACAAGCGGATGCGGAACTCGAGCAGGTCCCCGTTGGTGGTGACGATGGGCGAGCCGAAGGGCGGGAGGAAGGCGGTGTAGACGCCGTCGTTGGGGGCGGCGTCGCCCTCGATGCCGTCGTCGCGCATGGGGGTGTTGGTGTAGTCGGATTGAACCGGGGCATCGCGGCGGTACTCCAGCAGCAGGGCGAGGACATTGGTGGTGACGCCATCGCGGCCTGACGCGCGGGTGGTGATTTTGACGGAGGATTGCGAGGGGGGCAGGGCGAGATCCTGCTGGATATCGCCACCGACAGGGAAGGGTGCAGCGGTGAAGCGGCTGTTGACCACGCCGGGCGTGCCGCTGACGGTGGTGGAGGCGACCCAGTCCCAACTGAATTGGTCATCGAGGCGCGCGAATTTGGGGTGGATCAATTCGAGGGATTTTCCCGTGCCGTCGGTTTCGGTGTCTTCGATATACGAAATGGTGTCTTCGGTGACCCAGTTGCTGGTGACGCCATCGAGGCGGGAGAGGGTGATGCGCTCGCCGCCGTCGTTCAGCTTGCCGGCGAACTGGCCGAGGACGTTGGTGACGGTGAGGTAGGCGTTGGTGAAGTAAGAACGGTTTTCGCAGAGGATGCCATAGGCGCCGGGGGCGAGGGTACCGTTGGTGAAGGTGAAGGTGATGCCGGTGTCGAAGCGATAGTTGGCGAGGCTGATGGTGGTGGTGCCGGCGTTATAGAGTTCCACGTATTCGGAGAGGTTGGTGTTGGGGTAGGGCTGGGTTGGGGGCCAGAACTCCAGAGGGTGGACCATGAGTTCGTTGATCACGAGCTGGGGATCGGCGGCGTGGGCGAAGGGCGCGGCGGCGAGCAGGAGGGCGAGTGCGCACAAACGGCCATGCCAGCGGTTGCTGTAATTGCGACTAATCACGCCCCGATTTCCATGGGTGCCCAACCCTGACGACGGTTAAGAGTATAACAGAAAAAGGGTGCAGTAGCACGAGCCAAAGTGGCGCCAATCAGATCAATTCGTCCAAGAGACACGGAAGCGATAAAAGCCGGTGTTGGTCACGCCGAGCGGGTCGGTGTAGAGGAAACAGTTGCTGGGGGCGAGGTAATCGACGGGGCCAATGGGGGCGGTGTTGGACCACGGCTGTAGATTTGGGCTGGATTCAATCTGGTAGTGCAGGGTGACGCCATTGTTGGACTGACTGGCGTGGCCGGCAGTTCCGCCGGTGGCGGTGCCGCCGGGCAGTGAGGGCCACATCATGGTGGGGAGCACCGCACTGTCGAATTTGACATCCGTCAGGGAGAAAAAGAAATCGGTGAGCGGGTCCAGGCCGAAGGCATCCTTTACGCGGTAGGCAATGCCATCCGCGCCGGCGGCGTTGGGATCCTGGGGGTCCACACCGATGGGCGCGTGCGCGTAGGTTTTAAAATCGTCGAGCCCATCGCTGTTGTTGTCGGTGTACACGTCGACCTGATTGGTGTCGTTGTAGACCGTGGTGAGGTTGCCGAAATATTGAAATTCCCAGTCGTCGCCGACGCGATCATTGTCGGTATCCACCGGCGTGAGGGACAGGACCAGATTGCTTACGGTTGCGGTGAGATTCAGCGGCATGGGCAGGTAGAAGTTGGTGCGGACAAAGCCGGCGGATTCCGAATCGTCGGCATCGCGGTCGCCGTCCTGATCGAGGAAGCCGCGCAGGAAGCAGGTGCCCGCGGGCAGGCCGGCGACGCGGAAGGGGACGTTGTGGCGGGGGCCGTCCGATGAAGAGGATGCGTTGGTGACGGTCACCTGGGCCAAGGGAGTTTGGCCGAAGCCCGGGTTGCTGAGGGCCTGGATGACAAAATGTCCGCGCGTGGCCTTGCCAAAGTATGACAGGGTTCCGGCGACGGCGTAGGGGCCGGCGGATTGATCCGCCAGATCGAAGAAGCAGGTGCGTGCCGTGGAGTAGGAACTGGTGAACTGTGGATTCAGCGCACGGACGCGCCAGAAATATTTGCCCGGCGGAAGGCGTTCATCGCCAGCCAGCAGCGGCAATTGGAATTGAACCTGGCCACTTTGGTCCGGGATCGGGGCGATGATGATGGCGTTTGTGATCGGGGTGGTGAAGGTGGCGTTGGTGGCCAGTTGGAATTGGAAGCGGGTCGCGCCGGTGGAACCGGACCAGATGAATTGATTTCGGGCGAAGGTGAAGGTGTTGCTCTCGGGCGTGACGGGGACTGGGGCCGTGAGGGAGGCGGGGTAGATGACGGTAAAGATTCCGTTGGTGAAAAGCGATTCCACGACGCCGAGCTTGCTGTACGCGAACCATTGGAAGGTCGCTTGAGGCAATCCCGGGAGATTTGCAAATTGATAGTCACCTTCGTGGAGCCATGTTCGTGACGTTGACAGCGTGCGATCCAGCACGACCGGAGAGCCGGCCAGACTTACGTTGCGGATGATGACCCGGCAGGCGGTGGCCGTGGGCTGGGCGGTCCATGCAAAACGTCCGTAGCCGGGCAGCGCGTAGTTGGGCTGGCTGGCGTGGGGTTGTGAGTCACTCAAATCGATCTCGAAATTGTTGATGGGGCCCCAGCCCATGCGAGTGGGGCGGGCGCGCGACAGGCCGGCGGGTTCGCCGACGTTCCAGGTGCCGTTCGTGTTGTTGTCGAGATAGGCCCAGAACCAGGTGGCGCCTTCGCGAATGCGGCCGGTGTCCCACGTGTTGATTGAGGTGGATTGCGGCCAGGGGCCGGGCAGGTTGGTGAGGGTCAGTTCCGCGTCCGGGAGGCCATCCATGGCGGGGCTGTGCCAAGCCAGCACACGGGTCGTGCCGTTGGTGTGGGTGCCGCTGTAGGTGAAATTGATGGAAATTTCCGGCGAGGGAAAGAGGGCGGCGTTGGTTGGGTGTCCGGGGCCGTTGGTGGCGATGGCGGTTTCGCCCACGTCCGCCAGAAATTCTGACCGGTTGCGCCAGCCGTCGCTGTCCGTGTCGAGGTGGGCGTCAAATGCGCGTGGGTCCAGGCCGAGGGTGGACTCCCATAAGTCCGCCATGCCGTCGAAATCGGTGAAGGGTTCGCCGAAAATGCGGAACCGGTTGCTGCCGACGGTACCCCACGCAAAAAAATCAGGCAAGTCGTTGCCCAGAGAATTGGGCTGGTGCGGATCCAGCGGGAGGCCGGATTCGGTAGACGCGTTGAACTCCGCGACGTTGCAGAGACCGTCCCAATCGGGATCGCCCCAGGTCCCGTCATCGCCGTGGGCGGAGCCGGGATCGAGTGCGTGGGCGAGTTCCCAATCGTTGGGGAGGCCGTCATTGTCGTCATCGAGATCGAAGCGGATCGTCACGCCGCCTGGCGTGGGGGACGTGACGATATCGGAACGGGAGGAAAGGGGGCAAAGCAGCAGCGTCAGCGCCGCGCAGAGAATAGCCCCCAGGACCGTCCTAGTTTTCAATATAAAAGTCCACCCAAGATGCCGCGTACTGACGGAGTGAAGATTACCACGGGGAGAGTGCGTTTGGCAATGCATGGGCAGCGCAGGTGGTGAGGCGGTTTGAAATTGTGTCTGGTCAGATTTTGTGGCGCTTCTATGCAGCGCCCGCCTGTCGAGATTGGGCGCTTGGCACAAGCGCCCCTACAACCTTGGAGGTTTCAGAATGACCTACTACCGCAGTGTGCCGTCAATAGTCTGAGAGCACGCGCGGGGGGAAGGCGACGCGCAGGGCGTTGGCGACGGCGAGGACATCGATGATTTCCTGGGTGATGGCGCCGGCGACGGGTGAGAGCAGGCCTGCGGCGGCGGCGAGCATGCCGATGACGCTCAAGACCATGCCACCGATGGCGCTTTGCAGCGCGATCCTGCGCATGCGCCGCCCGATGTGCAGCAGTTCGTCCACGCGCTGGAGCGAGCTGTCCAGAATGACGGCGCCGGCGGCTTCGGCGGTGATATCGCTGCCCTGGCCGAAGGCGATTCCGACGGTGGCGGCGGTGAGGGCGGGGGCGTCGTTGATCCCATCGCCGAGGAAAACCGTGTTGGCCTTCTGGGTTTCGGCGCGCACCAGGGCGAGTTTTTGCTCGGGGCTCTGGCTGGCATAGATTTCGGTGATGCCGACTTTATCGGCGAGGTAGCGCACTTCGGACTCGCGATCGCCGGAGACCAGCAAGACGCGTGGGATGTGGTGGCGGCTCGCGAGATGGCGGATGAAGGGGAGGCCTTCGGGGCGGGGCTCGTCGCGAAAGTGGCAGGCGCCGGCATAGGCGCTGTCGACGAGGATGACGCACTCCATGCCGCCGGGGAGGGGCGGGATGACAGAGGCGAAGGCGGGTTGTTGGGCGGTGAGTTTTTTGCGGCTGGTGACCTGGACGCGGCGGCCATGGATCATGCCGGAGAGACCTTCGCCCGGGCGCTCGCCGACTTCCGCGGCGTCCACGAGGGAAAGGCCGGAGGCTTGGGCGGCCTCGAGGATGGCGGCGGCGAGCGGGTGGCGGGAGTAGCGTTCGAGGCTGGCCACCATGGTCAGGAGTTCATCCTTGGAGAAGCCGGCGGCGGGGAGGACTTCGGTCAGTTTGGGCTGGCCGTAGGTGAGGGTACCTGTTTTGTCGAACATGGCGGTGGCGCAGGTGCCGATTTTTTCAAAGACGGCGGGATCCTTGATGATGATGCCGCGGCGCGCGGCGAGGGCGACGGAACCGATGATCGCCACGGGGATGGCGATGAGGAGCGGGCAGGGCGTGGCGACGACCAGCACGGCGAGGAAGCGGGTGGACTCGCCGCTGACGGCCCAGGCGAGGAGGGCGATGCCGACGGCCACGGGTGTGTAGATGGTGCCGAGTTGATCGGCGAGGCGGCGCAGGTGGGGGCGGCCCTGTTCCGATTCGCGCATGACCTGCATGATTTTCGCATAGCGCGAGTCTACCGCGCGTTTTTCGGCGCGGATGGTGAGGGCGGCCTGTCCGTTGATCGCGCCGGACAGTACGAGTGCGCCGGGGGCCTTGGACATGACGTAGGGTTCGCCGGTCAGGTAGGATTCGTCCATCGAGCCGTGGCCTTCGACCACCACGCCATCGACCGGGCAAATTTCGTGGGGGAAGACGACGAGCAGGTCATTGACGGCGATCGCGTCGAGCGCGATGTCGAGCATGCCGCCATCCTGCTTGCGGTGGGCCTTGGTTGGCATGCGTTTGGCGAGGGCCTGGAGGACGGAGGAGGCGCTGCGCACGGCGTAGGCTTCCAGGGCCTGGCCGCCCGCGAGCATCAGCACCACGAGGGTCCCCGCCAGATATTGCCCAAGCAGCAGCGCGGTGATGATCGACATGCCGGCGAGGAGATCGGAGCTGAAATCGCGGTTGATGAGGTTACGCAGGAGGCCGAAGAGCAGGGGCGCGCCGCCGACCAGCAAGGCGACGAGGAGGGGGAAGTCGTGAGCGGGAATGCCATGGACGTGCGCCACGGCGTGGAGACCGAAACGCAGGACCAGATGCACGGCGATGGCCGCGAGGGCGAGCAGGGCCAATAGGGATTCTTTCGACAATTTCATTCGATGTAAATGTCCGTGCGCCTGTTGTTCAGGTGTGACGAAGGATCGGCCCTGACGGCATCCACGGTCGAGAGATCGATCTCGCAGATGGTGTATTGTGTATCCGCGCGCATGTCGTTGCAGATGATGTTGCCGGATGGATCGGTGAGCAAGGATTGCATGGGGTGGGTGAAGGCGATGAAGATTTCGCTCTCGTATGAGCGCGTGCGCATCATCTGCTGGTTGCGTTCGTCATGGATGCCGTATGTTGGGTTGAACATGATTCGGGCCCCCTGCAGGGCCAAGGAGCGAACTGTTTCGGGCCAGCGCCGATCCGCACAGATCATGACGCCGAAGGGGCCGAAGTCGGAATTGAAAACGGGAAGAGACTGACCGGGCAGGTATTTTTTATCATGGTCCTGGCAGTGGGTCTTGTCGTAGGTGCCGGTCAGAACGCCATGACGGTTCAGGATCAGGGCCGAGTTGAAGATTCCCGCGGGGGAATTCCGGCTGCATCCGAAAATGACCCATGCCGCGGCCGCACGGGCCCAAGTGGACAGGCTTTGCACGTATGGGCTGGCGGAAGGGTCGATGGCGTATTGGCGAAGGGTTGTGGGGGTCACGCTCGCTTCGGTGGCGACGTAGCCATCCAGGAAGCACTCCGGGGTGATTACGACGTCGACGGATTCCCTGGCCAGTTCAGCCAAGATGGACATCAATTTATTGTGATTGGCCTGGAGATCACCCTTTTGGGGCACCGCGCGGATTTGGGCAACGCGAATCTTTGTACTTATGTCCATTGGGCAAAGGCCTTCAAATTCCGTGGCCAGAATCAGGTTTGCAGGCGTTGATGGCCGTCACAGGTGTTTGATTGTTTCGAAGGTTGCGATCACCACATTGCCGAGGCGTGTGTAGTCGAGGCGGTTTGGAATGTCGTTCGTCCCGTGGTAGGCCTCGTTTCGATAAAATGCAGTATCGGTGAGCATCACGGCCTGAAATCCCTGTGACCAATAATTGAGATGATCGGAAAAATCGACGCCGGGTAAGGCCGCGGGGGCCCGGATGGAATAGACGGGCAGAGGCGTGGTGCCTTTCATGCCCATTTTGATTTTCTTGATCCAGTCCCCCTGATCCCAGCGGCCGATGACGCCGACGAAATTTCCTCTGGAGGGATACATCAGATGGAGCAACAGAGCCGGATAGGATTGTGTCCATGGTTCGTCGCGATAATAGCCAACCATCTCGAACACGATCACGCCGCGAACAGGAATCTTTTGTGTCGCGAGCATATTGGCGTGCATGGCGCTGCCCATTTGAGCGGTTCTGAAAAAGGGCGGCTCTTCCAGTGTATAGGCAACCAGTTCAATGGCGGGGTTTGATGGTTGCTGGCCCAGCAGGTAGCCAAGTTCAATCAAGGCCGCGACGCCGCTCGCATTGTCATCCGCCCCGGGCGTGTTTTCGCAGGTGTCGTAATGCGCCCCAATTACCAATCGTTGGTCGGTATCGGAACCAAATTTACCAATGACGTTGCGGTATTGCCTGTCACCAAATTTGTACGCTTGCTCGGAAACCCGGGCGCCAGCCTGGATGAAATGCCGGGTGATGTAAGCGGCGCACCGGTCGAGGTTTTGGGTGTTTTGCCAGTTTCTTGGGTGGAAGGTTTCCGACAGCACCTGAACATGGGCCTTGAGTCGATCGGGGGCCACCGTTGCCTGTGATGGTGGCTGGGTGTGCGTCGTGGGTTGCGCCACCAACAGCCAGGCGAAACAGACAATCGCAAAAACTACGCCGAAGATGCGCGCCAACGATTTTGTCAGTTTGCGGTTCATTGGGATATTCGGCGTGGGTTGGGCTTACGGTCGGTTTGTGAGCGTGGCATTGAAGGACTTGATGCTGTTCCAGTAGGCTTCGCCGCTCCAGGGGAGGTCGTCATGGGTGGCGTCCGGCACCCAGCAGGAATATTTTGGCGAGGGCGCGGCGGCAAAGAGTTGCTGGCTGTGCCAGATGGGAATTGTGGTGTCGGCTTCGCCGTGGATGAGCAGGATCGGGCAAGAGACATGTTGGATCCTGCGCAGATTGGGAAAGCGGTCGAAGGGAAGCAGTCGAATGTGTGTGAGAACGCGAAAGGCGGAGACGAAGCCACTTTCGCTGATCAGGCCTGCAACGGGTGATTCCGATGCCAGTTGGAGGGCGGGTCCTGTGCCGACGGAGCGGCCATGCAGGACCAGGCGGTTGGCCGGAACGTGTTTTTCGTGGATTAAAAAATCGTAGGCGGCCTTGATGTCGCGGTACGCATTGGCTTCCGTGGGACGTCCGCCGCTGGTGCCATAGCCGTGATAATCGTAGGCGAGGATGCTGTAGCCGCGCCGATGGTATTCCGCGAGAAACGGTTGGATTTCTGCCAGATCCTCCGCATTGCCGTGGCTGTAGAGCACGGTGTATGGGGCGGCGGGATTTTGCAGGTAGATTGCCGAAATTGCGATCCCGTCTTCGGTCTTGAGTTTGCTGATCTCCGCTGAGTCTTTATAGGTGGCTGGCCTTGCGGGAAAGATCATGCGGTTCGAGACCAGAAATGCATAGGCCATTACGCAGGCGTAGATGAGGAGGAAGGAGCGAATGCAGCGTCGTACGGAGAATTCGCCGATGAGCAGGTGTTTGAGCCGGGCTTTGTTCATCCGCAAAATTTCCCAATCGCCAGCGGGAACTCTGTTGCGCGTGTCGCTGTTCGGTGAGTTGATCACGATAGCGCTGGAAAATGCGGGGAACAAGGGGGAATGCGAGCGCGGCTCGCGGGACGCTCGCCCTCCAGTTCCCCAGTGAGGCATCGGGCTTGATCCCGAGGTCGAGTTTCAGCACCGTACGCGGTATGGCAACCGTATCTCTCTCCGGTTCTACGAATGGCATTAAGCGTCGTCATGGCGTTTCGTATAGACCGGTCGCGGGGAAATGCGCGGAATCGGTGCGGTGCGGTCGCTGGCGGGAGTGTGAACTTTAGACCAGGGGACCACGGCGCGCCGCGCCGCGGCGACAGCACATATTGAAATCCGCCAGCCCGATATTTTCGTCGACGACGATTGGGTCAAAGAGACCGATAATCGTGTAACCGGTTCTATACACAACGTCGTATGTCCGCTTGGGAGGGGCGAGTGACACGAGCCCGATTCTCGCGGCGTCGCGGCGCTCCGCCCTCCCGTATGCGCCATGAATTCTGGCGCTGTGTATCGCGGGGGGGCGAACCCGGCTCATGGGGCTGGTTGTTTCGGGGCGAAGACGGAACTTGTTGCGTATTTTTGCCAGATCACTTTCGTGTTCGACCAGCCATCCCCGGTGCGGTGACCTTTGCAAAGCCGGCCGGCGACGATGATGGGCATGAAGGGGATCAGCAGGGGCAGGTTGCGTTTGAACGAGGCGATGATTCCGGCGGGGGCACCGGTGGTGGTGTCGACGGTGCGGACGCCGCAAAGTTTCTTCCCGGGGGAATAACCCGAGAAGCAGTCCTTGCAGTAAAAGACCGGCAGCAAGAGCAGGCCCAGGAGAGAGGCCACACCCTGGATGCCGGCTTGCGACATGCCGAGCAGGGCCAGTGCGGTGCCCAGCACCATCCCGACGGGTGTCATGATGAAGCGCCAGATCATGATATCGACGAAGAAGGCCGCTTGCCGGCGGTTCGCGAATTTGTAGTAGCAGGATTTGCAGACCTTATGGCCATACAGTGGTTTGCCCTTGTTCATGTGTTTTTCGAGGCCGCAGAGGGGGCAGGCTCCCAGGGCGTGCGTTTGTGCGGTAGCGGCGACGGATTGGGGCGGAGGAGGAGGGGCCGGCGTTTGCGTCTGGAGGCGGAGACCGGAACCGGGTGGGGGTGGTGGTGAGGCTGGTGGAATCAGGTTATGAATCGTGGCGGCTTCCTGCCACTGCTGCATGCCTTCGGTCCAGACCAGGGTGCCGGGCGCGAGCGTGCGGGATTGAAGCAGGTTTTTCAAATCCTGTTCGGTGACCGGTCCGATTTGCCGGCCTGCTTGATGGTAGAACCAGTTGCTCATGGGGCTCCTTGTGCCTGTGATGGCCTCATTCGGTGGTGTATCGATTTGGAAATATTGGGGACGGGCTGCGGCTTCGCAGCCCTAGAAGCCTGTCGAAAAAGTCCTCGGTCCGGCTTTCGGCACAGCCTCGCCCTCCATGTGTTTTTATTGGGCTTTCCAGTATCTTCTGGAGCCGCATTTTTCATGGGACTGCCAGGGCGGCCAGGCGGCCGCCCCTCCCGGGGGTAGAATTCAAGAGGGTACACTACCCTTCATCCGGTCAGATTGTGGCGGCTTGATGGTTTTGCGATGCCATAGCGTATTTCTGTTTCCAGTATCGAGCAGTGCGAGAATTTCGTCGCCGAAGGGTTTGCTTTCGTCATGCAGCGTTTGGGCGCCCCACAGGGTAATGTCGAAAGAGCCTTTGATTTTGAGCTTCATGCGTGCTTCAGGGTTCAGCCTGTAAATCCGGTGATCGCCGGTGCATTCTCGGCAAGTGGAGATGCAAAGTCGAGGCGTACGATCAGGGTTTCCCCGGCGAGGAGGTTTCGCGGGAGTTGCCTGATGGTGAGGACGCGCGTTTGGGATTCCCAGTACATGGGGAGAATCCCGGTGGTGGTGGGGAGGGGCTGGCCGGTGTTGAGGAGGGTGGCGCGCAGCGGTTGTTGGGCGATGGGGGGCAGGACAATGGCGTCGGCCCTCGCGGGGGCGGGGATGTGGACGTAGAGCGACTTGTCCCGGCGTGTCAGCAGGACGTTCCGATTGGTGGTTAATTGCGTGGCGGGTTCGGCGTCCGCGAAGGCCTCGCGGGACTTGCGATACCACGCGCCAATTTCATCAAGTATTTGCCGCGCCTGGGCGGGGACATTTCCATCGGCGTCTGGGCCGACATTCAGGAGATAATGGCCGCCCTTGGCGAGCATGGCGTCGATGCTCTCGATGAGAAACGCCGTTGAATAATAGTCTTCGTCGCGGCGATATCCCCAGCTTTGGGTGCCGACCGAGTTGCAGGCTTCTGTGGGGCGTTCGAAGCGGATTTGGCGATCGGTCTGATCCTTGCCTTCGTCGCGTTCCGGGGTGCCGAAGTCACCGTCATCAAAGCCGCGGTCATTGATGACGATGTTGGGTTGCAGTTGGCGGAGGAGGGCGTTGATGGCCGGGTCGCGATGTTCGGGCACGTTCATGTCCCAGAAAAAATGGCGGACTTCGCCGTAGTTTGTGCAGAGCTCGCGCACCTGGCGGGTCAGGAAGGCCATGTATTTGTGCCAATCGGGGGTGTCGCCGGGGAGCGGGCGGGGGAGTTCATGGTGGCGGCCCTGGTTCGGGTAGTTGGGGTGGTGCCAGTCGACGATCGAGTAGTATAGGCCGAGGGGAAAATTGCGGCGGTGGCAGGCATCGGCGAGTTGGCGGACGAGGTCGCGGCCATAGGGGGTGTGCATGGCGTTGAAAGATGTTTCGCGGGT
>CAMFEP010000013.1 GCA_945949405.1 Kiritimatiellales bacterium | reverse complement strand
CTATTCTTAAAATAAATCCAAGGTGGCCCGTGCGCTCCGCGCGCGGGCATTTTCGCTCCGTGCCTCCGTGAACTCCGTGGTAAATCCGTGATCCGAGCCCTAATCCTCGACCTCGACGGCACCGTCTACCGCGGCGCGGAAGAAGTCCCCGGCGCGGGCGACTTCATCCGCGCCATGCGCGCGCGCGGCCTGCGCTGCCTCTTCGTCACCAACCGCGCCAACCGCCCCGTCTCCGTCGTCTGCGAGCACATCCGCTCCTACGGCATTCCCTGCGAGCCCCAGGACGTCCTCACCACCGCCCAGGCCGCCGCGGAATATGTGGGTCACCGTCGCACGTACCTGATCGGCGAAGCCGGCATTCACGAGGAGTTCGCGCGTAGAGGCATCCCGCTCGATGACGCCGCGCCTAAATGCGTCGTCGTCAGCTTCGACAGTCAATTCACCTACGAAAAGCTGCACCGTGCGGTGAAACTCATCCGCGCTGGCGCGGAATTCATCGTCACCAACCCCGACGCGTGGTTGAAAATGGAAAACGAAATTTTTCCGGGCACCGGCGCGCTCGCCGCCGCCGTGGAAGTCGGCTGCGGCATCAAGCCGGTCGTCATCGGCAAGCCGGAGCGGCGCCTCTTCGATCAAGCCGTGAGTGTGCTGAACGTGCCGCGCAACGAAATCCTCGCCATCGGCGACAACCTGGAAACGGACATCCCCGCCGCCCTGCGCGCCGGCCTGCACGCCGCGCTCCTCTTAACCGGCGTCTCCACCCGCGCCGATCTCGCCCGCAGCACGAACAAACCCACCTGGGTCGCGGATTCCTATGCCCATCTGGCCGAACTGATCGCAAACGATCCCGCGATCCACAACAACACGGGAGGGGCGGCCGCCTGGCCGCCCTCGCCTCACGCCCCCACCCCCGCCAACCACTGGATCCAATCCCTCGCCCTGCAACGCCACCCCGAAGGCGGCTTTTTCCGCGAAACCTACCGCGCCACCGAACTTCTTTCCGCCGCATCTCTGCCGCCGCGCTATGCCGGCGACCGCGCCATGTCCACCGCGATCCTCTACCTGCTCGCGGGCAAGGATTTTTCCGCCTTCCACCGCATTCGCTCGGACGAGCTCTGGCATTTTCACGCCGGGGACGGCCTGCGCCTGCATGTGATCGCCCCCGACGGCGCCTACGACGAAATCCGCCTCGGCCCTAACGCCCACGTCCAGGCTGTCATCCGCGCCGGCCACTGGTTCGCCGCCGAACCCCTCGACCCCACCAGCTACGCCCTCGTCGGCTGCACCGTGGCCCCCGGCTTCGATTTCGCCGACTTCGAACTCGCCCGCCGCGCCGACCTGCACCAACGCTTCCCCTCCCATTTTTCCCTGATCGACCGCCTGACACGGTGATTCAATTTCTATACACCGCGTCGGAATTCATTGCGCATACGGGAGGGCGGAGCGCCGCGACGCCGCAGGAATCGGGCTCGTGTCACGCGCCTCGCTCCTTGGTGTTCGTCTTCGTGCCCTTCGTGTCTTCGTGGTTTTCCGTCGCCCTCCCGCCATGCCATAGTACGGCATGAACGACACCCTCGACGTCACCATCACCGATGTCGCCTACCGCGGCGCCGGTGTGGCCCGCGTAGATCGCTGGGTCGTCTTCGTCCCCGGCGCCCTGCCCGGCGAGCAAGTCCGCATCCGCGTCACGCGCCGCAAAAAACAGTATGGCGAAGCCGTCATCGAAAAAATCCTCGTGCCCTCACCGCAGCGCGTCCCGCCGGCCTGCCCCCTCGCCGGCACCTGCCCCGGCTGTTCATACCAATCCGCCGCCTACGCCGAGGAAGTCCGCCTGAAACAAGCCCAACTCGCGCAGCTCCTGCAACGCGGCGCCAAAATTTCACCCGATATCCTGCTCCCGCCCCTGGCCTCGCCGCAATTTTTGCACTACCGCAACAAGATCGTCCTGCACGGCGACGATCATGGCCGCCTCGGTTACTTCGCCACCGACAACACCAGCATCCTCGACGTCCCCGCCTGCCCCCTCGCGCACCCCTCCATCAATGCCCGCCTCACCGAACTCCGCGCCGATCCCGCCTTCATGAACACCTTGCGCGCGCGTCAATCCCTGACCCTGCGCCACACCGAAACCGATGGCGCCCTCCATTGGCTCGGTCGCCCCGATCCCAAAGCCCCTTGGTTGCGTGAATCCTCGCGCCTCGGATTGCTGCACGTGCCACGCGGCAGCTTTTTCCAGGTCAACCCCGGCGCCGCCAACCTGCTGCTCGACACCGCGCAAGCCTGGCTGCGCGAGCAACAACCCCGCGCCGTGGTGGACCTCTATTGCGGCGTCGGCGTCTTCGCCCTCGCCGCCGCGCAAGCCGGCGTCCCCGCCGCCTTCGGCATCGACAGCGATCCCGCCGCCATCGAAGCCGCCACGCGCAACGCCCAGGAACTCAACCTGCCCGCCGCCACCTTTTCCTGCGGCGCCGCCCAGGACGACGTGCGCGCCGCCCTCGCGCGCTTCCCTGCCGACACCACGCTCCTGATCGTCGACCCGCCGCGCATGGGCCTGACCCGCGAGCTCATCGCCGACGTCGCCCGCGCCCGCCCCGCCGCCATGCTCTACATCTCCTGCGCCGCCGACACCCTCGCCCGCGACCTCGCCCTCCTCACCGCCGCCGGCTACAAAGCCCAGCGCGCCCAACTCGTGGACATGTTCCCCCGCACCGCCTATTTCGAAACCCTCGTATTACTGACCCGGTAACGGATTTCGGCGAGTCCCGATTTGGGGGTGTTCTTGCCCGAACCGGCCTCTCACCGGTTCGGGCAATAGAAACTCACCTCCGCGAACTCCGCGCCTCTGCGGGAGATTCGAAAATGAATTCAAAATGATTCACCACCGTGCCCTTCGCCCTATTCCCCTCTCCCGCTTAACCCGCTATACTCCCCTCTCTTTATGGAAACCATCGAACTCCTGGAACCCGCGAATGGCTCGGTCACCGACCCGATGCAACGCCACAGCCTCGATGGCGACGAGGGTGCCGAAACCGATGGCGCGTCGGTGGGTCAGCGCTATGCCTGGGACCAACTCCAGATCGTCTCCTCCGACCGCAGCGTGCCGCGGCCCATGACCTTCGCCTGGACCCGCCAGCCGGGTCGCTGGCGCCCCCCCGTCTATGACCTGACCATCTCCACCTCCCCCACCCTCGATGCGCACCCCCTCGTGCTGCGCGACCTGAATAAAGCCTCCGTCGAAGTCTGGCACCTCTACATCGGCACGCCATACTATTGGAAGGTCACCGCCCGCCGCGGCGACGAAATCCTCGCCGAATCCCCCATCTGGCGCTTCATCACCAACAGCCTCCCGCCACGCTGGATCAAGGTGCCGGGCATCACCAACGTGCGCGACCTGGGCGGATGGCCCCTGCCCGGCAATCGCCGCATCCGCCAGGGCCTGGTCTACCGCAGCTCCGAACTCAACGGCAACTTGCGCATCACCGCGCGCGGCCGCGTGATTATGGAAGACGAACTCGGCATCCGCACGGACCTCGATCTGCGCGGCGAACACGAGGGCGCCACGCCGGCGCTCGACCCCGACAAGGTCAGATGGATCCATGCCCCGATTTCGCCCTACGATTGCATCTGCGACGCGGCCTTCGCTGATGGCTACCGCCGCATCTTTGAGACCTTCGCCGATCCCGCCAATTACCCGATCCTCTTCCACTGCGTCGGCGGCGCGGATCGCGGCGGCACCGTGGCCTTCCTGCTCAATGCCCTCCTCGGCAAGGACCGCGAACACCTCATCCACGACTACGAATTGACCACCCTCTCCGTCTGGGGAGAACGCTCCTGGACCTCCGAACAGTTTCTGGGGCTGCTCGAAGCGCTAAAACCATTCGGCGGCGATCCCAACGATCTCTGCCGCCAGGTCGAACACTACCTCGCCTCCATCGGCGTAACGCCCGCAACCATCGCCGCCATCCGCAACCTGCTCATCGTCGATGCCCCGGCGGCGGTGCATCCTTGACGCGTTCCCGTTTTCCGTCTTCGAATTTTAATTTTCCTTCGGATTTCGAGTTTCGGTTTTCGGATTTCACGCAGTTTTGGCTTTGACACCCATGCGCCGCTCGCATAGCGTTTGCACCAGAAGGAGAGTTCAACCATGAAACGTCTGGTCTTCGCGGGGTTCGCTGTTCTTCTGGGGTTGTGCGTGGGCGCGCAGGCGATCGATCGCGACGCACGCATGATCGATACCTTCTCCCTGAACCTGGCCGACCAGGATGACATTGACTCAATTGGCGCCAGCCTCTGGGGTGAAGCCGCCTTCGTCCCGAGTACGGATTGGGCCATCTTGTTCGGCATCGACTATGCCGAAGTTTCGCCGGACTTTGAACACAACATCGAGTCCTGGGGCCTCGGCATCGGGTTGAAGTATTACATTCTGCCGGTCACCAGCATCTCCGGTGTCGGCACCTACACACGCTACGATCTGGAAACGGAAGACGCCCAGGACAAGGACGCCAAAGCCGCCATCGTCACCCTGAAGCAGCGCCTGATCTCCGCCGACGCCCCCGTTTGTCCCTTCCTCAAGGGCTCCCTGACCTGGCGCAATCGCAGCACCTTCTCCGAGGCCGAGCCCCAGCCGGAAGAAGATTCGTATTCCGAGGTGCTGTTAACCTTGGGTGGTGGCGCCGAATTCGAAATGCGCAAGGACTTCACCTTCGTCTTCGATGCCGGCTACATCATCGCCGACGAGAGCAGCGACAGCAACGAGGACCTCGATGGGTTTGCCATCTCCATCGGGATGCAGTACTACTGGGGCCCCTACGTCGCAAGACCCTTTGATTGATCGCGGCTCGGCACAGCCTCGTCCTCCATTGACCTCATGATCGGGCAATTGGAGGGCGAACCTGCGGTGAGCCGTCCGCCCGACGCCCCCCCCCTCCGCTCCTCACCCCAATGCCGGCACCTTGAACCCGAAATACTGCGCGGCATTGTTGTAGCCGACATCGCGCACCAGCCCGCCCACCAGCCCGAAATCCCTCGGGATCAACCCCGCCTCCATATCCCGCCCCAGCATGTTGCACAGAATCCGCCGGAAATATTCGTGCCGCGTGTAGGAGAGAAACGACCGGCTGTCCGTGAGCATGCCCACGAAGCGGCTCAACAACCCCAGTTGCGACAGCGTTTCCAATTGCTGCTCCATGCCGTCTTTCTGGTCGAGAAACCACCATGCACTGCCCCACTGAATCTTGCCGGGCACGCGCCCATCCTGAAAGTTGCCAATCATCGCCGCCATCAACGCATTGTCACGCGGGTTGAGATTATAGAGGATCGTCCGCGCCAACTGGTCGGTCTGGTCGAGCCGGTCTAGCAGGCGCGACAGCGGCCGGCCGATTTCGAAATCGCCGATCGAATCGCACCCGATGTCCGCCCCCGCCTGCCGGAACAGGCGCGTGTTGTTGTTGCGCAGCGCGCCCAGATGGTACTGCTGCGTCCAGCCAAGCGCGTGATCCATGATTCCGAACTCATACAACAGCGCCGACTTGAACGTGAGCGCCTCGTCCTGCCCCAAAACCTCGCCGCCGCGCACCCGCGCGAAGATCTGCTTGATCGCCGCGTCCGTGTAAGGCTCGGCATAAATGGTTTCCAGCCCGTGATCCGAGAGCCGACACCCCGCCGCATGAAACACCGCCTGCCGCTTGCGCAACGCCTCAAGCAGTCCGTCCCATGTGCGAACCTCCATCCCGGCCGCCGCCGCGAGCCGGTCAACCCACGCGTTGAACACCGCCGGGTTCTCCACCGCCATGGCGCGGTCGGGGCGCCACGTGGGCAGCACCTGGATGCCAAAGTTTTTATCCGCGGCGATGGCGCGATGCTGCGCCAGGTCATCCGCCGGATCGTCCGTGGTGCACACGAGCACCACATGGCTGCGCTGCATCAGCCCGCGGCAGGAAAAATCCGCCCGCTGTAGCTGCGCGTTCCCCTCATTCCAAATGGCTTCCGCCGTCTCCGGCCCGAGCAACCGGTCCGTGATGCCGAAGTAGCGCGCGAGTTCCAGATGCGTCCAGTGATAAAGCGGATTGCGCAGCAGGCGCGGCACGGTTTCCGCCCACTTTATGAATTTTTCCCGGTCCGGGGCCTTGCCCGTGCAAAAACGCTCGTCGATGCCGTTCGCGCGCATCGCGCGCCACTTGTAGTGATCGCCCGCCAGCCAGATCTCCGTCATGTTGCCGTAGCGGCGGTCGTTCGCGATTTCGGCCGGCGGCAGGTGGCAGTGGTAATCGATGATCGGTAGGTCGCGCGCGAAATCGTGATAGAGCCGGCGCGCGGCTTCGGTTTGCAGCAGAAAATCGTCGTGTATCAATGGGAGCGCTGCCATAAATCCTCCGCCCTGTTGGCCCCGCAATTTACCCCGAATCCCCGCCCCCACGCCAGCGCGCATTGCACACCGACCCGGGCCCCAAAAAATGTTTGCCCCGCGGGAGGGCGGAGCTCCGCGACGCCGCGCCTGTGCGCGTATGCGGGGATTTGCATCCCGGCTGCTAGATTGACATTCCCCCCCCGGCTGCTAGAGTTTCCGCATTGCAGGAGGAGCAACGCACCGCGCACAATATCGTGCGCGGCTGCTCCTTGCACACGAGGGTGGGTGGGACGTGGATACCGAATTGTTTTGCGAGCAGGTTCAGGTCGAACGAAAATCATTCTCCGTCGAATTGCGCGAAAATCCGCGCGGTCGCTTTTTAAAAATCATCGAGGACGTCGGCGGCCGCCGGGATGCCATCATCATCCCCGCCACCGGACTCACCCAGATTCGCGACATCCTTGAGCGCGCCATCAGCAAAAGCGATGAAGTGCCCCTGTCCGAATCCGCCACGGCCCAATAGGAGCCGCACGGATTTGAAAGTATGTCGTCAGTTATCTAGGGGCGCCGCTGGTCGGCGCCCGCGGGCGTCGCAAGCGACGCCCCTACAACACCCAGGCAGAACTGACTCCTTGCGATTGAAATCACGACGGTCTTGCGCTTGCCTCCTCTGCGCCCTCCTGTTGGCGGGCCCAACCCTTGCCCAGAAAGACGCCGCCAACACGCCAGCCGCCGCTTTCTCCGCACAGGAAATCCTCGACGCCGTCGTGGCGCGCCTCCCACAGGAGCGTCTGAACATCCGCGGCAACCTGCTGGTGCGCAAACTGCGAGGCGTGGTCGCGCAGGAATTGCACTTCGATATGCTGCTCGATTGGGGTGCCTCGCCCGCCACCGCCTGCTACACAATCCGCGACAACTTTGGCGGGGACCTCGAACAGCTCACGCTCTCCCGCGCCGCCGACGGGCGCCTCGACACCACATACTTCACCGATGGCACCACCCCCGCCCCCACGCCGCCCCTCACCACGCGCATCCAGGGCACCGATGTGAGCTGGACCGATTTGACGCTGGATTTCCTTTGGTGGCCCGGCGCGCGCATCACCGGCCGCGGCGACATCAAGGGCCGCTCCTGTCATGTTCTCGATGTGCCCGCACCCCAACCCGCACGCGCCCCCGCCACCGTTTATCCCGCCGCAGACGGGACCAATGCCCCCCCGGCGGATGCGGACCCCGGTTATGCCTTCGTGCGCATCTGGGTGGATCGCGAACTGTTTGTGATGATGCAGGCCGAGGCCTACAATGCCGCCGGCACCCGCGTCCGCAAGCTCTGGGTGCAAAGTTTGAAAAAACAGGGTGGACGCTGGATGATCAAAGACTTGGAAGTACAGGCCTATCCACCGCTGCAACGCACCCGCCTGCGCGTGCGCGATGTCGAGACGCTTGATCCCGCCTGATCCGGCGCCTCCGGCGCACACCTCCCCGGGTTTATGACAACTGCATGGATTATCGCCCTCTTGGTTTTACTGGCGCTGCTGGCCTGCTCCGCCTTTTTCTCCAGCGCCGAAACCGCGCTCTTTTCCCTCAACTCGCTCCAGCTCCGCCGCCTGCAACGCGCGCACCCGCATGCCGGCGAACACGTCGCACGCCTCCTGGCCAACCCAACGCAGGTCCTCTCCACCCTGCTGATCGGCAACACGGTGGTGAACATCTGCGCCTCGGCCCTGGGTTTCGCCATCGCCGAACGCCTCGTGCCACATTATGGCGAGGCCATCGCGATTCCGGTCATGACCCTCCTGCTCTTGCTGCTAGGTGAAGTCGGCCCCAAGCGCCTCGCAATCCTGCACGCCGAACGCATGGCGCTCCTCTATCAAGGCGTGCTGCGCACCCTCATCGGCATCATGAAACCCGCCCGCGTCGTGCTGGAATCCATCACCCGCTTCCTGGAAAAACACCTCACGCGTCGCCGTGCCAAATCCCTCTCCATGGACGAGTTCCGCACCGTGGTCGAGGTTGGCACGGAGGAAGGCGTCGTCGATCGCGAGGAGCGCGTCATGGTCGAGGGCATCATCCGCCTCGAGGAAACCCAGGCCAGCGACGTGATGACCCCGCGCGTGGACCTGGTGGGCCTGGACTTGGATGAGTCGCCCGAGCGCAACCGCGAAATCGCGCGCACGGCCGTGTTCCGCTTTCTCCCCGTCTTCCGCGGCTCGCTGGATCAGCCCGAGGGCTTCCTGGATGTGCCCGCGTTCCTGCTTTCCGGCAAGGACACCATCTCTGAAGCCATTCTGCCGCCGTTCTTCGTGCCGGAAACCGCGCCGCTCAATACCCTCCTGGTCACGTTTCAACGCGAACACCGCCGCGTGGCCTTCGTCGTGGACGAATTCGGCGGCACGGCGGGCCTCATCACGCGCGGCGACGTCCTGGAAGTCATCGCCCCCGACCTCGCCGAGTACGGCGAACCCAAGCTCGGCATCCAGAAACTCCGCGACAACGCCTGGCTCGTCGACGGCAGCACCAGCCTGGAGGACGTGAACTATGAACTCGGCACCGCGCTGGAAGCCGAAGGCGCGGATCGCATCGCCGGCTGGTTCATGGCGCAGGCCCAGCGCGTTTCAAAATCCGGCGACGCCGTCGAGGCCCAGGGCTGCCGCGCCATCGCCCAGCGCGTGCGCCGCCGCCGCATCATGCTCGTCCTTCTGGAAGTGGTGGCGCCAACCGCCGGAACCGGGAAGGAGTCGCCGCCATGACGGACATCCTGCATCTCCTGATCATTTTGGCCTGCATGGCCGGCGTGGCCTTTTTTGCCGGCATCGAAACCGGCCTGATTTCCATCCATCGCATGCGCCTGCGCCATCGGGTCCGGCAGGGTCAACCGGGTGCCGATATTCTTGAAAAATTCCTTGGGGATTCGGACAAGTTGCTGGGCACGACGCTGGTGGGCACAAATTTATTTCTGGTGCTCGTCTCCGTCCTCGCCGCGAGCTACGGGCGCGAGGCCTTCGGGTCCGTGGGGGAATCCGTCGCCGCCATCATCACCACGCCTATCGTGGTCATTTTTTGCGAGTACCTCCCCAAGGCCTGGTTCCACGCGCGCCCCCTCGTGCGGTCGCTGCGTTTCGCGGGCCTGCTGCAACTCGCCGAGTCGCTGCTGCGGCCCATCTCCAAAACCATCGTCGGCATCACCCGCTGGCTGATTCCCGGCTCCACCGCCACGCTGTCCGAAACCGTGCCCTTCGTCACGCGCGACGACCTGCTCGCCCTGGCCCGCGAGAGCGAGGAGCAGGGCGCCCTCTCGCGCGAGGAGCGCGTGATGATCCATCGCGTGTTCGACCTCTCCGCAAAGGTGGCGCGCCAGATTATGATCCCGCGCGAAAAAATGACCTTCGTCAACAGCGGCGGCACGATCCCGGAGATTTTTGAGGCCGCGCGCGCCTCGGGCCTGACCCGCCTGCCGGTCTTCGACCCGGAACGCAACGAGTTCGTCGGCGTGCTGAACGTGCTCTATGTCCTGACCCACGCCGCGGAAAATGCGGAACGCAACGCCGCCTGGTTCGCCCGTCCCGCCGTCTTCATCCACGAGCGCACGCCGGTGGACAACATCCTGCCGCTGATGCGCCGCCACCGCCAACCCCTGGGCCTCGTACAGAACGATCAGGAGGAAATCACCGGTCTCGTCACCACCGAGGACGTCCTCGACGAAATCATCGGACAGCTGTGATTATAATCCGGATTCTGAGGTGGCCCGCGACCTCCGGGCGCGGGCAATACGCCCGTGCGCGGAGCGCCCGGGCCACCATATACTTCGGGAAATATTTATGAAAACCACCCCACCCGGCATTGGCTTGATCGTCATCGGCGGTGAAATTCTCGACGGCCGCCGCACCGATTCGCATTTCGCGTTTTGCCGCGATCTACTGAACGCCCGTGGCCTCCCGCTGGCCTACGCCCTCTTCCTGCCCGATATTCCCCCGCGCATCGATGACCACCTGCGCTGGTGCTGGGCGCAGCCCGAACCCTTCATCTGCTGCGGCGGCATCGGCGCCACGCCCGATGACTACACCCGCGCCTGCGCGGCCCGCATCGCGGGCGTCGCGCTGGCCTTTCATCCCGAGGGCCTGCGCATCCTCGAACAGCGCTGGGGCCAGGCCCTCACCGAAGGCCGGCGCCGCCTCGTGGAATTTCCCGTGGGGTCCACGCTCATTCCCAATCCGGTCAATCAAGTCCCCGGCTTTTCCCTGCGCCACGGCCACTTCGTCCCCGGCTTTCCCGAAATGGCGCGGCCCATGATGACGTGGGCCATCGACACCTATTACACCTCCGGCCCCGACGCCGCGCGCCACACGTTATTATTGCCCGGCGCCAAGGAAAGCGAAGTCACCCCGATCATGGAAGACATCGTGCGAAAATTCCCCGACCTGTCCCTCTCCAGCCTCCCGCGCTTCACGGAATCCGGCGGCACCGAGGTGGAACTCTCCCTCCACGGCCTGCGCGCCAACGTCGCCGAAGGATTTGCCGAACTCCGCCGCCACCTCGACGCCGGAAAATTTTGCTACGAGGTGAAAGGCTGAACGGCTCGGCACAGCCTCGCCCTCCATATCGTTTTCTTGCGCCCTTGGAGGGCGAGGCTGCGCCGAGCCGCCCCCCCGCTACTCGCCCCCCGCGCCAATGTCTGCGCTTGTCCCCGCGCCCCCGCCAGCGTACAAACACTCCCGCGCGCCTGTAGCTCAACTGGACAGAGCATCAGACTTCGAATCTGAGGGTTGCAGGTTCGAGCCCTGCCAGGCGCACCATTTTTCTTCAGGCCAGGACCTCTTAGCTTCGCTGGGGCACCGTGCAGGCGACAAGCGACCGATTGACCCTGATTCTGGCAAGTAGTAGCATTCCCTCGTGTTGACTTGGATGCACAGGCTTGTGGCGACGTTGGTGCTGGGCCTCTGGCTGCCGGCTGTTTCGCCATGTTTTTGCCACGCAACGGAGTTGTCGAAGGCCGACGATTGCTGCACACCCAACTCTCAGTCAAGCGCGAGTGACGACTGCCCGAAACCGTCGTTGTGTTGCGCTTTCGGAGCGGGCATTTGCAGGGCAAATTCGAGCGTTGCCACAGTTCCGACGGCAGTGGTTGAGACCCCGCTCCTGCTATCGGATAACGCCGACCCGACGCAATCCGCCAAGCAGTTGGCTGTTACAAGTTGGACAAGCCCTCTGGAGGAAGCACATCCTCCCTGGCAGTTCTTGTTGCGCACCGCGCTCCCATCTCACGCTCCGCCTTTCGCTTCGTAACGGGTCTCTTGCGAGATCCTTCTTCCGGTCGCGGTGTGTCCAAACGCCGCGAGCATCCTCTTTCCGCAGTGATGTGTCCGTGGAAGCCATTCATGAAGCGACAATTCATTCGCATATTCATTCTCGTTGCCGCTCTAGTAGAGGCGGCCGTTGCTGGGGACTCCACCAACGAGGCGCCTACACCCGCCATGCAGGCAATCACCGTCGATGCCTTGGTCGAGGAGGCGCTCCAACAAAACCCCGAACTGATTTTCGTCCAGACGGAAGTCGATGCGGCCGCAGCCAGTCTCGAAACGGCAGGCGTGCCAGCCAATCCGGAACTAAGCGGCACGCTGGGGCGAAAGACCGTCGATAGCGCCGGCCTTCGTGATGAAGGCGTTGCATGGTCGGTCTCGGTTGCGCAGTCCTTCGAATGGCCGGGACGGATCGGGCTGCGCAAGGCGATTGCCAATCGCGATGTGGAATTGGCTGAGCTTGGCGTTGATCGGTTTCGCTCGGCCCTTGCTAGCCGGGTCCGCCTGCTCGCCTGCGTCTTGTCCGCAGCGCAGCAGAAGGCGGCGGCAGCCCAGGAAGTAGCCGACCGGCTTTCCTTGTTGCGAGAGGTACTGGTGCAGCGCGACCCCGCAGGGATTACGCCGCTGCTGGAAACCCGGGTCGTGGAAGCGACCGAGGTTAATGCCCAGCGCGCAGCAGGCGAGGCGGCACAGGAAGCTCAAACCGCTTTGTTCGAACTCAATGCCCTGCGCGGCAAGTCTCCGGACGCCGCACTGGCCATTACGGAGATGCCGCTGAAGTTTGATCCCATCGGCAACAAGGACGCCCTGTTGGCTGCGGCCCGGACGGACAATTTCGACGTGCGCGTCAAGGCCATCGAGTTGGCGCAGCAGGGCATCCGCGTTGACCTCGTAGATAATGAACGATTCCCCGCCATCGCAATCGAGCCTTCATATTCCGAGGAAGATGCCGGGGAAGAGGAACAAGTCATTAGTCTCGGAATCTCTGCCCCCCTGCCGCTTTGGAATCGGAATGCCGGCAGCATCAAAGCCGCACACGCAAGGCAACTGCAGGCGGAATCATCGCTGGACCTCGCGCGCCGCAACGTTGAGCGCCAGGTGATTCAGGCA
This sequence comes from Kiritimatiellales bacterium, assembly GCA_945949405.1. GTDB lineage: Bacteria > Verrucomicrobiota > Kiritimatiellia > UBA8416 > JAIOPI01 > JAIOPI01. The sequence continues at coordinate 13,533 of CAMFEP010000013.1, read as the reverse complement.
ATGTTCACGTATGAAAGCAAAGTGCGCGAGATGGCTAGGTGGCGGCCCGACTCCCTCCAGCAGTTTCGCGAGGCGGCTGAACTTGCTGACCGCCACTATCGGCTCGGGGCTGTGCCCGTGGCCACGTTTATCGAACTGCAACAGCAGTATCTTGAAGCGGTCGAAAGCTTGCTGGCGACAAAGTCGGAGGCGCTGGAGGCTGCGCTGCAACTCGAACAGCTCACGGGACTGCCAGCGCAAGTGATCACTATTTCGCCCAAGGGGGAAAAACAATGAACAGATTTACGATCTTCAGCATCGTCTTGATGGCGATCGCCTTGACGGGATGTCAATCGAAGTCGAAGCAGTCGGCGCCCCCCGGGAAACCCGTCACGCTCGGTCCGCAGTACAGCGAAAAGAAGGGCCTCCTCGTCCGTGAAGAGACTCGGGAATCGCTGGGTGTAAAAATCACGGAAGTCATCGAGCAGACGGTCACATCGACGCTTGAGATCCCGATGCGGACCTATCAGGTCACGGCCACAGGCGCTCTTGCCAGCGGCATGGTGACGCCTGAACAGGCGCAACGACTAAAGGTCGGCACGCAGGTTGATGCCAAGGTGCGAGGCGAGGGTTCAGTGACCGGGATCGTTACATCCCTGAGCGATACGCTGCAAAATGCCACGGGCATGATTGAGGTCCTTGCGGAAATCCCCACTGGCGCCAAGCCGTTGACCATCGGGGAATTTCTGAATGCCAGCGTAACGGTGGAATCGCCGGACAAGGTCGTAACCGTACCACGCTCGGCGCTTCTACAGTGCGGCGACGGCTACTCCGTCTACACGGTCAGCGGCGAACATCTCGTGCGCACGCCAGTAAAGGTTGGTGCCGTCAGCGCAGATGTGGCCGAGATTCAAGACGGTCTCTACACCGGAGACGAAGTCGTATCGCAAGCGGTAATGCCGCTCTGGATGACCGAGCTTGCGGCGGTCAAAGGCGGTCAGGCGTGTTGTGTCCCGCCGCCCAAGGGGAAGTAGACCATGATCCTAAAAACCATCGATTGGTCGCTTCGCCAGCGTGCAGTCGTGCTGCTGGCCGCGTTTGTTCTCCTGGGAGTCGGCGTGTGGGCGGCGCTGCGCCTGCCGATTGACGCGGTGCCTGACATTACGAGTCCCCAAGTAATCGTAAACACGGCGGTTCCCGCGCTGGCCCCGGAAGAAATCGAAAAGCTCGTCACCTTGCCGCTGGAAAGCGAGATGGCCGGGCTGCCGGGTATGACGGAGCTGCGAACGCTTTCGAAGTTTGGGTTATCGCAGATCCGGATGACGTTCGAGGACGACATTGATATCTACAGGACGCGACAGTTGGTTAGTGAGCGGCTCCAGGCTGCTGCCGAGGCGCTTCCGGCCGGCTTGCAACCCCAACTCGCACCCATCAGCACGGCGCTGGGCGAGATTTTCTATTACACGGTCGACTTCAAACCAGACGCAACCAATGTTCCTCCCACGCGCACGGAACAACTGATGGAGTTGAAGCAGATTCAAGATTACGTGATCAGCCCTCTGCTTCGCGCCACGCCGGGCGTCGCCGAAGTGAACACATCGGGTGGATACGAACGGCAGATCGTCATCATGCCCGACCCGGCACGCCTCGCCAGCGCGGGCATCGGCCTTGACGAGTTGGCGCATGCGATTGCGGAAAATACGGAGAACGTCGGCGGGGGTCTGGTTGAAGTCGGAGGGGAAGAAATCGCCATCCGCGCCAACAGCCGGGTCACTACCACCGAAGAAATCGCGCAACTTCCGCTCAAGTTCGCCGGCTCTATCGAACCGCTGGTCGTGCAGGACGTCGCAGATGTGCGCATTGGAACGGGCTATCGCACGGGCGCAGCCTCGGTCAACGGTGTCGAAGCCGTGGTGGGCGGCGCCTTGATGATTGCGGGGGGCAACAGCCGCATCGTGGCGCGCGACGTGGCGAAGAAACTGGAGCATATTCAGGAAAAGCTGCCACCCGGCCTGGAAGTGCAGCCACTTTACAATCGTTCTGATCTGGTAAACCGCACGCTGGAAACGGTCGAAAAGAGCCTCGTCGAGGGCGCCTTGCTGGTGGTCGCGATCTTGTTCGCGCTGCTGGGCAATTTCCGCGCCGCGGTCATCGTGGCATTGGCAATTCCGCTGTCGATGATCTTCGCCCTGACCGGCATGGTACAGAGTCGCGTCTCGGGCAACCTGATGAGCTTGGGGGCGATTGATTTCGGGCTCATCATTGATGGCGCGGTCGTGATGGTCGAAAACATCATCCGGCATTTGGCGCACCGGCAAAAGGAACTGGGCCGCCAGCTCAATGCGGCCGAACGTCTCAAGGAGGTGCGCACCTCTGCCCGGGAAGTCGCCAACCCGATGTTCTTCGGCGTCCTGATCATCACGATTGTCTATGTCCCGATTTTGGCGCTGACGGGTATCGAGGGCAAGATGTTCCGACCCATGGCGCTCACGGTAATTTTCGCATTGGCGGGGTCGCTGGTGCTGGCGCTGACGCTGATGCCTGTACTCTGCTCGTATTTCCTGCGCGGCAAGATTCGGGAGCAAGACAATGCTCTCGTGCGGGGGTTCAAAGCGATTTACACACCACTGCTCGCATGGGCACTGCGCTTCAAGCTCGTCGTTGTGATTGCGGCAATCGCCTTGTTCGGTTCCTCGCTGTTTGTTTTCACGCGCTTGGGAGCAGAGTTCATCCCGCAGCTGGACGAGGGCACCATGCTTCTGCATTTCGTCCGCAGCAGTAGCGCTGGTTTGCAGGCGTCAACCGACCTGCAACTCCGGTCCGAACAGTTGCTGATCCAGAAGTTTCCAGAGATTGAACACATGTTCGGACTGATCGGTACCGCCGAGATCGCCGTCGATCCGATGGGGCCGAATCTGTGCGACACCTACGTCGAACTGAAACCGCGCGAAGCGTGGCGCAAAGTCGACGGCAAGCCGGTATCGAAAGATGAACTGATCGCACTGTTCCGTCAGGAACTTGCTGTACACGCCCCAGGCCAGACGTACCTGTTCATGCAACCCATTCAAATGCGGTTCAATGAAATGATGGCCGGCGTGCGTGCAGACATTGCCGTCCGGATTTACGGGGACGATTTTGTGGATCTGGAGCGATTGGCGACCGAAGTCCGCGACATTTTACGGGAGATTCCAGGCGGCGGTGACGTGGAATTCGATGCTTTCGGTCGCTCGCCGCTGCTTGAAATCAAGCCCGACCGCAAAGCGCTGCGTCGCTACAACCTGAGAGCTGCGGAACTCAACCACACCATCTCCACGGCTCTCGCGGGCGAAGAGGTTGGCATGGTGATCGAAGGCAATCGCCGATTTCCCATTATGGTGCGCCTTAGCGAGAAGGGGCGTCGCAACATCGACGGCCTGAAGCATCTTCCGGTGCGCACAGGTGAGGGTGGCATGGTCAGCCTGGGGCAGGTCGCCAAATTCGAATTGATTGAGCAGGTCGGCGCCGTGACGCGTGAGTTTGGGCAGCGACGAGCCGCCGTACTGGTAAACCTGCGCGGACGTGATGTGCAGGGCTACGTGGAAGAGGCACTTGCCCGCATCAAGGCGGACGTCGTCTTCCCTCCCGGCTACTACTTTGAGTTTGGCGGGCAGTTCGAAAACCTGCAGCGGGCTCAGGCGCGGCTTGCGCTCATCGTCCCGATGGCGATGGTACTCATCTTCCTCCTAATCTTTCTGAGCTTCGGCAGCGTCCGGCAGGCGGCGCTCATTTTTGTTTGCGTGCCGCTGGCTGTCACCGGCGGCGTGTTTGCGCTGTGGATTCGCGCGTTGCCCTTTACCATTAGCGCAGGCGTGGGCTTCATTGCGCTGTCGGGCATTGCCGTGCTGAACGGCATCATGCTCATCAGCTTCATCAATCAACTGCGGCGCGAAGGCCTCAGCGTGCGGGATGCGGTTGTCGAGGGCACGCTCACTCGGCTTCGACCAAAGCTGATGACCGCTCTCGTGGCCAGTTTCGGCTTTGTGCCGATGGCCATTTCAACTGGGGCCGGGGCAGAGGTACAGCAGCCCCTCGCGACCGTCGTCATTGGCGGTATCGTGACTTCGACTTTCCTCACGCTAATTGTGCTGCCCGTGCTCTATGAGTGGATCGAGCGAAACCGCCCGGCGATTGCCCGGGCGGCTGGTGGACAGGAAGAACGGAAAACCTAGGAGATAAAGAAATGAAGACATCCATAACGGTACTGACCTTCGTGAGTATGTTGTTCGCGGGACTGACGACGCTTAACGCGGCCGAGAATGCACACCGCGCTGGACCGAAGGGCGGACGGTTGCTGGAATCTACAGATCCCGCGGCTGAGTTCACACTGGAAAGCAATCACACCGCGACCATCACATTCTATGACTCGGCGCTGAAGCCGGTTCCCGCCAGCGGGCAGGCCGTGACGGTGATTGCCGATGCAAACGGCGAAAAGCAGACGGTTGAGTTCGAGCCGAAGGGCGACTCTCTGGTCAGCAAGACCGCACTACCCGAAGGCGATGGCTACAGCATCGTCGTTCAATTCAAGGCGAGTGCCGACGCAAAGCCCCAGAACTTTCGATTCAAACTGGAGACGCACATCTGCGACGGGTGTAAACTCCAGGAGTATGCCTGCACGTGTGATGAGTGAGAAACCAACTGGGCGTTACATGCCCCAGTCAGTGCCCAGACGATCTACTGGCTGAGGACAATATGAACCGGATCAGCAAGCTCGGACAAAAGTTCAGGCAGGAGATCCAGGTCTACCGGCGCGTATTGGGCGACCCGAGGGCTCCTCGCCGTACACGCTGGTTATTGGCAGCGGCCATTGCTTACGCCCTGTCCCCGATCGACCTGATTCCGGATTTTATTCCCCTCGTCGGACATTTGGATGACGCGATTATTCTACCTCTTCTGGTTTGGCTGGCCCTTCGAGCAACACCTGCAGCACTGCTCGCCGAGCACCGTGCCGAAATCGAAAAGTTATCTGGTTCATGCATTCACTCCACGACCAGCACGTCTTCGTCGGCGAGGAAGTTCGTGGCGGCAACGATCTTCCCGCCGCTCCGCACGACGACCGCCACGCAGGGGCGCCTGGTCGAGTCCTCGAACGCCTCCGCCGACTCGACCTCGGCCACGGTCAGCAGCGTACCCAGTGTCGGCATGGAATCGGGGATGCGACGCGTCCGGCCGTTGTCGGGGACACCCGTTTCGTGCGGGTGCCGACCAGTCCAGAATGCGGCGCGCGCCGGCATGCAGACCGGGCATGGCGTGTAGACGTCCGTCAGGCGTGTGCCGCGCGCGGCCAGCGCATCAAGATTCGGCGTCGGGCTGGGATCGGCCCCGTAGGCGCCAATGGCCTGAGGCGCAAGCTGGTCCGCAATCAGCAGAAGAATGTTGGGCCGAAGCGCTCATTCGCCTCTATCCCTGGAGGCCGCTCGTCCACTCGATCGTCCGTCGCAGACCTTCCTCCAGTGAGGTTGCCGCTTCAAAGCCAAGTCCCGTTCTGGCGGGCCCCGGATCGCCCGCGGAATCGATGATGTTGCCCTCGGGCATGGGTATGCCCTCGATCTTCGGCGGAACGCCAATCAACTCGGCAATCTTCCGGTGCATGTCGGCGACGACCACCGACCGGCCGGTGCAGATGTTGAACGCTTTGCCGTCAAACTTGCCGGTCATGCGCATGGCGCAGATATTGGCCTGCACAATGTCGCCCACGTAGATCATGTCGCGCGTCTGCCGGCCGTCGGCCAACACCTGGGAGCGACCTTCTTTCCGGAGCTGGTTGATGACGATCGTAACGCCGCCGGGATGCACGCCGACGGGGTTCTGCCGCGGCCCGTAGACGTTGAAGTACCGCAGGCATACGGTGTCGAGACCGTAGAGCGTCGACCACAGGCGGCAGTACTGTTCGCAACAGACCTTGTCGAGCGCGTAAGGCGATGCCGGCTGCAGGGGATGCTGGTCCGTAACAGGCAGATTCTTGGCATAGCCATAAACAGACGTGCTCGACGAGAAGATGAGGCGCTTGACGCCCGCGTCCGCCGAAGCCTTGAGCAGGCCAATCGTGGCAATCACGTTCTGTCTGCAGCTCATGACGGGGTCTTCGATGCTGCGGTTCACGGATGCATTGGCTGATGTGTGAAAGACGAAGTCCTTGCCGGCGACCGCCGCCCGCACGGTGTCCGGGTCGAGCACGTCGCCCTCCATGAGCGTGATCGCCGATCGCACGGCCGCGAGATTCTGCGGATTCCCGATGCTGAGGTTGTCGAGCACGGTGACCTTGTGCCCCAGGCCGACAAGCCCCTCGACCAGATGCGAACCGATGAAACCCGCCCCGCCTGTTACCAGCACTTCACTCATTGTCGTTTCTCCCGATTCGTGTTTCGATTCGGACACACTATTGTGCGTCTATGTAGGGGCGCCGCTTGCCGGCGCCCGCGGGCGTCACAAGCGACGCCCCTACATTGAGCCCGCCCGCCATGACACAGGTTCATCAGCCGCCAAAGTGGCTTTCCAGCGCGCCGGTTAATACCCGCGCTTGTTCGTGGTCCGGCGTGTAAAGGTCGTTCACTTCCCGCGGATCGGCGCGCAGGTCAAAGAGCGCGTAGCGCTTCTCCGGCCTCACCAGGTCCATATGGCAGATCAACTTCCAGTCCGCCGTTCGCGCGGCGCGGATGCGGCGCTCATCGCCGAGCAGCCGCTGCCATCCCGCGGATGGCACTTCGGCGAAGACTGTCTGGCGGGGCGTATAGGCCTCTCCCCGAGCCAGCGGCAGCAGCGACCGGCCGTCCGGCGGTTCGCCGGGGCTGATGCCCAGCAAATCGAGAATGGTCGGCATCACGTCGACCACCGAGACCAGCGGCTCGATAACGCGGCCCTTGGGGAGGCCAGAGGCTTGCCACAGGATCAGCGGCACCATCATGCTCTCGTCGTACAGATTGCCGTTGAGATTGGTGGAACTGTGCCCCACGTAGCCGCGTTCCATCAGTTCCTCGCCATGGTCGGACACGATCACGACCAGGGTGTCCTCGAGTATGCCGAGCGACTCGAGCTTCCGCAGGTGGCGCGCAACCCAGTCGTCGAACACCCGCATTTCGCCGTCGTAGAGCGCGCGGATTCCCGGTGCGTCCTCCGGTTCGAGGTCGACGATTGCGGAAGACCGGACGTGGGTTTCGTCCATGGCCTCGTCGGGGATGGCTTCCTCCTGGTCCGTTTCGAGCGCCGCCCGCGTCCCGGTCGGGTGGCAGATCATCGCACGCTTCACGATGTCAAGCCGCGCCCGCGACGCGGCGCCCGGGACATATCCCCGCTCGATGAATTCGTCGTAGTACGCCTGGGGCGGGTTGTAGGGAAGATGCGTGGGGTAAGGCTGGGCGAAGTAGAACCACTGCTGGCCACGATGCGCCTCCAGGTAGCCCTCCAGGTCGGGGCGGTCTTCCGTGAACCCGGTGGGAGCGAAGCGCTTGACGAGGTCGCCATCAACGCGGTAGCCGTTACGGGCCAGCACGCGCAGCGGAATCGGCCGCTCGCGCCACGGATCGTTCTGTATCCATGGCGCGTAGTCCTGGGCTGTCATGATGCCGTGCGTGACGGCGTCCATGCCCGTGAGGATGGAAAGCGTGGGCGGCGCCGTGTGCGCAGAGTTCGACGCGCAATTCCGGAACATGACGCCTTCGCGCGCGAGCCGGTCGATCGTGGGCGTCGTGTTCTTCGCATATCCATAGCACCCCATGTGATCGCGGCGCAGCGCATCACCGAGGATCAAGAGCACATTCATGCGATCTCCTTGTCTTCACGGACACGACACAAGGGACCGAGGGCGGCTTGCAGCGGATCGTCGCCCTCGCGGCACAGGCCGTAGTGGATGTGGCGACGAAACCCCTCGGCGAACTCGAAGCCGCCGGACAGGGCGCCGACCTCGCGGGCGAAATCCCCCATCGTGTTGAGGTAGGAATCCATGCCCTGCGTCTGGTCGAGCCAGGCCTTCTGGCTCCGGTGGCAGGCCAGCATGTCGCGCTTGCGGTCGAGGACGCCCGCGATGTCAACGACGTGCGACGGCACGACCGGCCGGCCCAGCGGGTCGCGATTGCCGTGCGGCTGGGCGTGGTAGATCGTGACCGGTTGCGTGACGGCCGCCCGGGGCGGGTCCGTCGGGAAGTTGGGCATGCCGCGGCAGAAGGCCGCCGTCACCGCCAGGCGGCAGGCCTGCATGTGGTCTTCCATGTAATCCTGCGGCGCATGCGTCAACAGGATCTCCGGGGCGACCTCGCGCATGACCGCCGCCACCCGCGCCAGCAGCGGCTTGTCGTACAGGATGTCGATGTCGTTGACCAGGGGCGGATGATAGATGGCGCCGACCAGATCGGCCGCGCGGCGGGCCTCCCCGGTGCGCACCTGGGCAATCTCGTCGGCCTTCAGTTCCAGCGAGCCGCACGATCCGTTGGCGAGGTGCATGAGGTGAATCTCGAAGCCGGCCTGTTTCAGCAGCAGGAGCGTTCCCGCCATCGTGAATTCGACATCGTCGGGATGGGCGGCTAGGGCAAAGGCGCGTCGGGTCATGCGTGCTCCTCGGTACTTCCATAGTCAAACCGCGAGGTGATGGAAATGTACGCCGGGTGGTAGTGGCTCACGAAAAGTCCGGCCGGCTTCCCGCGGGCGGCGTCGTAAATTTCGATGGTCTTCAGCATCGGCGATCCGATTGGCAGGTCCAGCCGCGCGGCGTCGACCCGCGCGGCGCGGACGGCATCGACGCGTTGACGGCAGGACGCGAGCCGGAAGCGCTGCGCATCGCACCAGGCTTCCACGAAGTCGAGCCGGGCCAGGACCTCCCGGGTGAGCGCACCGGCAAAATCCCGCCGGATGTACACCTCGTCCCAGGCGACGGCGGCCGGCCCCAGGCGATCGATCCGTTCCGCATGAAGTATGCTCGCGCCTGGCGACACGCCCAGTTCTTCGGCGACCCACCCGGGAACCGGGATGGCGCGCGAACCCAGCACCTCGCGGGAGAGCGTCGGGGCGTGATCGCGCACGCTGCCGGTGTAATCGATCATCAACGGGATGCGGCGCGCCGGATTCTGACGCACGTAGGTGCCGCTGCCCTGTCGCCGGTGGATCAACAGCTCGTCTTCCAGCAGGGTCAGGGCCTGTCGGATGGTGATCCGCGACACGCGGAATCGGGTGCACAGACTCCGTTCCGTGGGCAAACTCGTGCCGGGTGCGTAACGCCCCGCCAGGATGCCCTTCCGGAGCCGCTCGGCCACGAGGCTATATTGAGCGCTTTTCATCGCGGCATGTACTTAGCAATGGTTATGACCATTGACAAGCGCCAAGTAGCCCGTATCATGCGCGAGGTCGTCAACCATGGAAGAGGAGGCCAGCCGATGCAGCGGGAAATGAGCCGGATCTCGGCGGATTGGTGGGACTATACGACGCTGGATCGCGCCATCCTCGAGGAGGCGGCGAATCTCAAGCCCGAGGAGCTGCGGTCGCTGGCGCGGCCGGGTTTCGAGGTGACCTTCTACGACACGCTGGAGGAGCTGTACCTGGCGGAAGCGCTGGAGTATCTGGAAGCCTGGCGGCAGGCAACCCCGGAGCGTCCGGCCGGAATCTGCGGTCCGATCGGTCCGACAGAGCAGTTGCCGCTGGTGGCCCGGCTGGTCAACGAGCTGGGCATCGATTTGCGACACGCCCATTTCTGGGGAATGGACGAGTGGTGTATCGACGGGAAAGCCGCGCCGGTCGAGTTTCCGTTGTCGTTCGAGCGGGCAGACCGCGACCTCTGCTTCGGGCGCATCAAACCCGAGCTGGCCATGCCCGAAGCCCATCTGCACTTTCCGCGGCACGACAACCTGAAGGCGTACTCGGCTTCGTTCGATCAGTTCCGTTGCGTGATCATGCAGGGTGGGCAGGGCGAGATCAAACACTGGGCCTTCAACGATCCGCCGAAGCGGGAAGGCCGGTATGCCGATGCGCCGCCAACGCCCGATGACGTTCTCCGTTTAGGCGCGCGACGGGTGGATCTTCACCCGCTGACCATGGCCCAGAATGCGCGCACGAGCGGCGCGGGGCGTGTGTACATGGTGCCCAATCAGGCCTTCACGGTGGGGCCGGCCGAAACCTTCAAAGCCGAGCGCGTGTCCATCTGGCACCCCGGGCATCACGATAATGCCTTCGGGATGCGGCTCAGCACGTACATGATCGGGAAAAAGATCGTCGATACCGCCGTGCCGATTTCGCTGCTCGCCCTCCATCCGAACGTCCGCTTCAACTTCTACCGCGGCGGCATCGGCTCCTGCGATGTGGACATGCACTGATGTCGAACCGGTAGGCGGTTAGGCGCCGGCGCGTCGTCGCGCCGGGGTCACATGGACATGCGCAGCATGGGACGCTCAAAGGAGACGGGCATGGGCTGGCCGTCGTGGCGCGTCCCGGGCGTCATGTAGTGGATGATGAACGCGCGGCGCTGACGGTCGGTCGTGTTGGGCTGGGTGTAGTGCAGCGTCTGGCAGTGGTGGATCATGGCGCCGCCGGCAGGCAGGTCGATGACGACGGCCTTGGACGCGTCCACGGAGGCGGAGGCGTCGCGGAGCGCGGTGGTGCTGGTGGGGCGATCATTGCGGACGGCCTTGAGGTGCGAGCCCGGGATCACCTGCATGGCGCCGTTGTGGACGTCGACGTCATCGAGGGTCATCCAGCAGCTGACGAGGTTGGCGGGCGTGCAGCGCCAGTAGCCGTTGTCCTGATGCCAGTTGACGGCGCCGCCGTGATGTGCGGGCTTGAACAGGGCCTGGTCGTGGAAGAGCTGGATGTTGGGGCCGATCAGATCGGTAACGACATCCAACAGCTTCGTGTGGTAGAGCATTTTGCGAAAATGGATGTTGCGCTCGCACATTTGCATGATCTGCAGCATGCGCACCTTCGCATGGCGCTTCTGTTCGCTGGAGGCATCGTCGTTCACGGAGAGGTTGCGGCAGGTGCCGGAGGCTTCCGCGCGCTCGAACTCGGCATCGTACTCACGGCGGAGGGTGGCGAGCGTGTCGTCGTCCAGGATGCGGCCGAGCGACAGGTAACCGCTGGCCGTAAAGTCATCCATCTGCTTTTGCGTGAGGGCTTTGTAGTACTTGGCGATTTCGATTCCATCATCCGTGCTCATTCAGACCTCCCTGTTGGGGCGCGAACTATGCCGCAGCCCGGCGGGAATCGCAAGACCGGATACGGCGCATCATGACTGGGGATTGAATCCCGCAGATCAGTCCTCTTGATACTCGCGATACGCGCCAAATTCGGCGAGGTCGTCTTCGCCGAGCCAGTTGGGCGGGTCGGGGGTGGTGATGCCGAGCTCCGCTTTGATGCGCGTCCACAACCGCGTGCGGGCGTAACGCTGGTGCACCAACTGGAACCGTGTGGACTCCAGAAGTCGTTTTGCGTCTGCAAATTTTCCCGCATCAACCAGCAGCACGGCGCGCCGCTCGATGAGCCATTCGTCGTCGAGCCCAACGACGGCATCGAGCCACCGTTCGCGTTCGGCGAACGTTTCCGCACCGAGTTCGGCCAGTGCGAGGTCGCGCTCGAACACAACCTGCGGGTGCAACGCGAACGTTTCGGACTGAATCGCGCGGAAACTTTCGACGGCAGCGCGCGCGTCTTGTTTATGGCGGCGCAACAGCCGCCCCGCCAACGCGCGCGCGCGGTCGTCGCCGCTGGCGCGCAGCGCATCCAGCGCGGCATCAATTTCGTTGCGACCCGCGCGCCAGGCGCCGAGTTGAAACAGCCACGCGTCTTTCTGCGGCGCGGCGGAACTTTCCGCGGCCCACCGCAACGCATCGCCCAACGCCTCCATGCCGCACGGCGCCCAATGGTTGTCGGTCACGTCAGGCGGCGCGGGCAGTTGCGCGCGCGCTTGTTTCGTGTGCGCGGCGAGGACGGATTCCCAACGTTCAACTTCAGGTTTCCGCGCCCAGCCAAACCGGGGCACGTCGTCCAGCGGCGCGAGCTCGGGCCGCGGCAGTTGCAGCGCGTCAATGTCGAGCGGCTTGTCGCTGGGAATCCAAAACTCGACGTGATAACGGCGCTGCTGCGGCTGGAGATGGTCTTTGATGGATTGGTCCACGAGCGGGCCGGCCTGGATTTCGAGCACCTGCTCGCCCGCAAGGGTGTATTGCGAGACCCACGGCTCGTGTTTGCCGACGCCGTCGCTCCACAGTTTGATGCCGGGCGTCAGCTTCGGGTCGGCGATGTGATACAAGCCGCAGCCGAGGCTTGGCGTGAACGCGCCGAACGCGCACACGCTGGCGTCGCGCCAGAAAAATCCCGCCATGCGGTCGATGTCGGCCTGCCGTTTCGGCCCTTCGGTTTCCCAGGTGATGATCTGCATCTTGTCGCCGTGCTTGAGCACGGGGCCTTTCGGGAAATGAAACTCGGTGTCCGGCCGCGCGAGGACGCCGGCGTTCGACCACGACATCCACGGATGCGCGGTCGCGGCGGGATTGAAGAAAACGGTGCGTTGCGTGAGGAACGCGTCGTCGCGGCCGAGGGAATATTCGACCGTCCAGTGCATGCCGAACCGCAATTCGCGCTCGCCGCACCAGACGTAGGCGCGTTCGCCGCGGGTTTCGGCGCGGCACAGCACCGGCTCGATCTGCACGGGGGTGTGCGAGATGGGGAAACTCACTTCGATGCCGCCGCCGACATAAGCGCCGCGCGGCAGGATGCGAATCGGGTGGACGGCGGGCGAAACGTAGAGCGTTTCGCGCTGCGCACGCTTGAGGTAGAGCGAATGCACCTTGCCGCCGAGGTCGGGGCAGATGACGACGCGCAGATGGTCGTTCTCCATCGCGACGAACCGGAACGCGCGCAGGACGGGGCGGCGGCTCGTCTCGACAAAACTTTCGTAGGGATAAACGCCATCAGGGTCTTGCGCCGTGGGGATCGGCCCCGCCGGCGTGAGCGGATGGGACAACAGTGGCTGCTGAAATTCGCGTAGGGTCAGCATGGGCAGAACGGTAGCAAAGCCAGGGTGGATGTGGCAAACACAACGACAAGGCGTCCTTCGGGCGGGCCTGGGCTGCCCCGGCCCGCCCGAAGGACGCGGCAACAGGGTCAGAGCACCGGCGACGAACCGCGCGCCGTGTCAAGACCACAACTTCCTTGGTGACGCCGGGCCCTGAAACCGCTATCCATGTGCGCGTTTCAGGGGGTGACAGATGGGTGTGGAGAAGAATGATGCCCTCATCCGGTGGTATCGGGTGCCGGTTGAGCGCGAGACGCTGCGCCAGTTGAACGAGCGCAGCAATCTGAAAGCCTGGCTGCAGACGGGCGGATTCCTGGGGCTGCTCGCGTTGACAGGCACGGCAGCTTTCGTGGCGCAGGGGCGGTTGCCCTGGCCACTGGTCGTGCTGATCATCTTCGTGCACGGCAGCTTCTGGGGTTTCCTGCTGAACGGCTTCCACGAACTCTGCCACCAGACGGTGTTCAAGACGCGCGCGCTGAACACCTTTTTCGTGCACATCTTCAGCCTGCTGAGTTGGAACAACGTCT
>CAMFEP010000012.1 GCA_945949405.1 Kiritimatiellales bacterium | reverse complement strand
GGGTTCTTGTTGCCATCAGAGCTTGCGATAGTATGAACGTCGCTGGGTTCAACCGCCGGATGCGGAAAAACGCACGTCCGGTGGTGTGGGAGGCCGGCGGGCGAAATCCCGCCGTGCCGACCCGATCAGTTGTGGCCTGAATCGAAATTATCTGGAGGGCGCCATGCCGTTGGCGCCGTTGGAATAGGTGAATTTCAACGGGCTGTTCGGTGAGGATCAGGGTCGTAACCGGTCCAGCAGGGTTTGAAAGTCCGCGGGAATGGGGGCTTGGAAGGAGACGGGCTTGCCGGTGCGGGGGTGGGTAAAGGCGAGGCGGGCGGCGTGGAGCATCTGGCGATTGGCGCCGGCCACGGCGCGGCGGTGGCCATAGGTGGCGTCGCCGACGACGGGGTGGCCGACATGGGCGAGGTGCACGCGAATCTGGTGCGTGCGCCCGGTTTCGATGCGCAGGTGCAGCAGGGCCATGGCGTCGAAGGTTTCGGCGACGCGGTAATGCGTGACCGCGTGGCGGCCGTGGGTGGGTGTGGCGGACATTTTTTTGCGGTCGTGGGAACTGCGGCCGATCAGGCTTTCGATGGTGCCCGTCGGCTGTTTGGGAATGCCGTGGACGAGGGCGATGTATTCCTTTTGCACCTGGCCGGCTTTGAATTGGTCCACGAGTGCCGCGAGGGCGCGTTCGTGTTTGGCCACGACCATGGCGCCGGTGGTGTCGCGGTCGAGGCGGTGCACGATGCCGGGGCGCAGTTCGCCACCGATGCCGGCGAGATCGTGGCAGTGGTACAGGAGCGCGTTGACCAGTGTGCCGGAGGGGTGCCCCGCGGCGGGATGCACGACGAGGCCGGCGGGCTTGTTGATCACGATGATGTCGGCATCCTCGTGCAACACGGCGAGGGGGATGTTTTCCGCCGCGAGGGCGACGGGCACGGGCGGGGGTGGGGCGACGCGCACGCACATGCCGGCCTGGATTTTCTGGTGGGGTTTGACGGTGTGGCCGTCGACGGTGATGTGGCCGGACTTGATCAGGGACTGGATGCGGGAGCGGGAGAGATTTTCCAGTTGGGTTTCGAGCCAGATGTCGAGCCGCTGGCCGGCGGCGTTCGGGGCGGCGGTGAGATTTTGTTCAGTTTCCATACACGTTTTTGCATGTGTAGATCGCGCCGCTTGCCGGCGCCTGCGGGCGTCGCAAGCGACGCCCCTACATGGCGTTCGCGGGCGTCAATCCGTCCTCGGATTTTTATGGCGGGTGAGCAACAGCATCGCCCCGAGGGCCATCATGGCCAGGCTGACGAGTTGGGCGGTGGAGATGGGGCCGACGTAGATGCGCTCGGTGCCGCGCAGGCCTTCGAGCAGGAAGCGGCCGAGGGGGTAGAGAAGAAGATACGTTCCCGTGGTGACGCCGTCGGCTTTGCGGCGGCGGAAGACGAGCAGGAGGATTGGATAGAGGGCGAGGTTCCAGAGGGTTTCGTAGAGTTGGACCGGATGAACGGGCAGGCTGCAGGAGGCCTGGCGGGTGATCAGTCCAAGTTCGATATGGCGATCCCAGGGCGGGCTGAAGGCGGGAAAGGCAATGCCGGGCCAGTTCTGGCGCGGGGCACCGAAGCAGCATCCGGTCATGAAGCAGCCGATGCGTCCGAGTGCGTGGGCGAGGGGCAGGGAGGTCATGGCGAAGTCGAGCAGGGCCAGGAAGGCGATGTGATGGCGGCGGGCGAATATATAGACCGCGAGAATGGCGCCGATGAAACCGCCGTAGAAAATCAGACCGCCCTTCCAGATCGCAAAAATCTGGCGGGGGTCTGCGGCGTAATCGCGAAACTCGGAGGCGATGTAGGCGATGCGGCCACCGACGAGACCCGCGATCATAACCCAGAAAAGGAGGTCCGAGCAGAACTGCGCATCGCGCCCTGCGCGGCGGCCGAGGACGATCCAGTTGGCGAATCCCGTGAGGAAGGCGAGGGCCATGAAGACGCCATACCAGTGGATGGTGACGGGGCCCAGATGGAGAAAAATCGGGTTCATGGGCGTGTGTTGACCGAGGCGTCCTGATGATCAGGTAGGGGCTCGACAAAGCAAAAAGTATGACAGATACTCGCGGGAGCGATCAAGGTTCATTGTCACGTTCGCACAGCCGCGCGCGATACGCGCCCCACGACGCATGAGCAAAAACGGCGGAGCTGAAGTTCTGATCGACCGGATGGCGGATATGCCGTGCGCCCAATGCGGCACGCGTCTGGATATTTCCGCCCTTGAACCCTTTTCCAGTGTCGAGTGCCCCAGTTGCGGCAATCAAGACACGGTGCCGGCGCGCTTTGGGCAGTTTTTGCTGCTCAACCTGATCAACACGGGCGGGATGGGGGGCGTGTATCGCGCGCGCGACGAATCCCTCGGGCGGCTGGTGGCGATCAAGGTGATGCTGCAGAAGCTTGGGGAAAATCTCGAATTCGTCGAGACCTTCAAGCGCGAAGCGCAGGCGGCGGCCAAGCTCAACCACCCCAACGTGGCGCAGATTTATTCCTACGGGCAGGTCCAGGGCCAGCCGTTCATCGTGATGGAACTGGTGTCCGGGCATCGCTTTGACCGGCTGATCGAGAACAGCCCGGGCGGGCTGGATCCGGCGATGGTGCTGCGCATCGCGATCGACATTGCCGAGGGGCTGCAAGCGGCGGATGAGATCGGGCTGGTGCATGGTGATATCAAGCCGGAGAACATCCTGCTTGATGAAAAGCGCAAGGCCAAGCTGGTGGACTTCGGCATCGCCAGCTTTCAAGACCAAGCCGCGGCGGAGGGAATCTGGGGGACGCCTTACTACATTGCTCCGGAAAAAGCGCGGGGGCGCAAGAGCGATGCCCGCGCGGATATTTACAGTCTTGGGGCAACGCTTTTCCACGCCCTGACCGGCCAGCCGCCCTTCGAGGGGGAGACGCCGATCGACGTGGTCAAGGCGCGCCTGACACAGGATCCGCCGGCGCTGGAGGATCTGCGTTCCTCGCTGCCCAAGGCGCTTGGCGAAACGATCAAACGCATGTTGCAGCGCGAGCCGGTGCAGCGCCATCCGACCTATGCCTCCTTGCTTGGCGATCTGCGGCGCTGCCTGCAGGAAGTCGGCGCTTCCGCAAGTCCCGGGGCGCGGACGGTGGCGACGGGCAAGCGCGTGGTGATCAAGAAGCGGGAATCGATCGTGATGAACCGCGCGGGGCAGAGCGATAAAATTCCGAGCCCCGCGCGGGGGTATATTCCGCGCGTGGAGGAGCAGCGCGCCATTCTGCGCGCCCGCCAGCACAAGCAGACCCGGATTGCCTTGGGCATCGTCGGGAGTTTGGTGCTGATTGTGGCGGGGTCGATCTGGATGATGAGCCGGAACGCCAAAAAGAAAGAGCAGGCGGAGACGGCCCAGCGGAAATTTGAGCTGACGCAGGCCGTGCAGCAGGCGACGACGTTATGCGCGGCGATCCAGGTGGCGGCGACGAACACGCTCAAGCGACTGGCGGAGTTCGATCCGGTGATCGCGACGGCCCAGGCGGTGCGTGAGCGTGTGACTGCGCTCACGGGCGGGGGGGCGGCGGACACCAATGCTGCGGCGCCGATGGCGGGGGGCGCGGCAGCCGGGTCTCCGGCGGAACAGGCGCAGGCGCTGGTGGCCAAGATTTTGGATGCGGCGGGCGGTGCGCGGACGGCGGCGGAGCGCGTGCCGGAAATTCTTGTGGCGACGGAAGCGCTGCGCGCGGGCCTGACCAATGCGACCACGAAGGCCGAAGCGGCGGAGCAGGAGCCCAAGCTGCAGGAGCAGAAGACGCAACTCGACGACGTGGATCGCGCGATTACGGTGAAACTTGGCGAGGCGCGCGCGTTAGCCGGGCGACTGGACCCATTGGAGCGCGACATCAAGAAGTTGCTGGCCTTGCGCCACCAGGAAGAGGAGCGCCAGCGCACGGAGCAGGAGCGGTTGGATAAAATTGCCGCCGAGAAAAGCCTGGTCGCGGATGCGGCGAGCGGGTGCAATCCCCTGTTGCAACGCCTGGCCTACAAGGAGGCGATCAAAAACGTGAAGGCCGCGGGCCGGACGCTGAAAACGGACGAGGGCAAGGGGGCCTTGGCGGTCTGGGTGGATCGCTACCAGCGGCAGTCGGACTTGAAAGATTTTCTGATCGAGCAATTCAACAAGGCTCCATTCACCTGGGGGTGGGCGAAGAGCGAGGATGTGCTGGGGGCCGATGACCGCGGGGTTAAACTGCGCGGACGCCAGGTGGCATGGGCTTCGGTGAGCACCGCGCAATTTTTCACCTTCGTTGAGCATTACGTGGCCAATCCGCAGGTGCGCCGCAGCGTGCAGGGCGGGCATTACCTGGCCGCTGCGCTGTATGGTGTGGATCACGACAACCTGGACGCGGCGGGCAAATACCGTGACAAGGCGTTGGAG
This sequence comes from Kiritimatiellales bacterium, assembly GCA_945949405.1. Taxonomy (GTDB): domain Bacteria; phylum Verrucomicrobiota; class Kiritimatiellia; order UBA8416; family JAIOPI01; genus JAIOPI01. The sequence goes on along the minus strand of CAMFEP010000012.1, from coordinate 22,793 downwards.
GCGGCGCCGGCGCTGCGCGGTGATGTTGAACGGTTGATGCCGCAGGAGTGATCGGCGTGGCGGGATCGGGCGCGACCGCTGGGCGCGCCGTCCGGAATGGCGGCGGGTCCGGCGGCCCCGCCCTACCCTTGCGGCGTCCCGACGCGGTTCGGTTTGCTACCTTCTGCCGCCGTCGGGGTCGAGGCGCAGGCGCAGGGCGGGCACGCAATCCGTGCCGAAGCGCTGCTGCAGGTTGGCGAGAATCTTTTTCTGGCCATAGCGCTGCAATTCGCTCAGCCACACGGAACTATCCACATAGACCAGCAGCACCTGGCGTTCAACACCGGCGGGACGGGTGTGCCGGGCCACGTCGCCACCGACGAGATGCGGCCATTCGGAAGTGAGTTCCGCCATCCAGGCGTCTGGCGGCGGGCCGATGGCTTTGAGGACGTCGGCGATGCCGTCGGCGAGGCGCAGGGGCGGGCGGTCAGGCGGTGGGGGCGTGAGTGCTTCAATGCGGCCACGCTCGCGCTGTAGTTCCCATTTTCCGCGGTGAAATTTCTGGCGCGGCATGCCGGGGACTCTAGCAGTCGGGGCGGGGGATGTCCATGGTGGGCGGAAATAGAAGCGGCGTCGCGGAGCTCCGCCCTCCCATAGTCATGAAAAGGGAGGGGCGAGCGCTGCGAGCCCGGGTTTGCTTTTAGGGAGCCGGGAAGCGGTGGGCGAGGGCGAGGACTTCGGCGGCGACGCGCTTGAGATGCGCCTCGTCACCGCGGTTTTCGAGAGTGTCCACGATCAGGTGCGCGAGGCGCGTCGATTCGGTTTCGCCGAGGCCGCGCGTCGTGGTACCGGGGGTGCCGATGCGGATGCCCGAGGTGACGAAGGGGCTCTTCTTGTCGAAGGGGATCACATTCTTATTCAGGATGATGCCGACCTTTTCGAGGTCCGCGGCGGCTTCCTTGCCGGTGATATTTTTGTTGGAGAGATCGACGAGCAGCATGTGGTTATCCGTGCCGCCCGAGACGATGCGGCAGCCACGCGTCTGCAGCGTGGTGGCCATGGCCTGGGCGTTGCGCACCACCTGATGCGCGTAGGTTTTGAAGGACGGTTGCAGCACCTCGCCGAAGCAGACGGCCTTGGAGGCGACGGTGTGCATGAGCGGGCCACCCTGCGAGCCGGGGAAAATGGATTTATCGATATCGGCGGCGAATTGTTCGCGGCAGAGGATCATGCCGCCGCGCGGGCCGCGCAGGGTCTTGTGCGTGGTGGTGGTGACGAGGTCGGCGTGGGGGAAGGGGGACGGGTGGGCGCCGCCGGCCACCAAGCCCGCGATGTGGGCCATGTCCACCATCAGGAGAGCGCCCACGCGGTCCGCGATGGCGCGGAAGCGGGGGAAGTCGATCAGGCGCGGGTAGGCGCTGGCACCGGCCACAATCAGGCGCGGCCTGGCGGCCACGGCCTGGCGTTCGATTTCGTCGTAGTCCAGGATTTCCGTGCCGGGTTGCACGCCGTAGGCGGCGATCTTATAGAGGCGGCCGGACAAATTGAGTTCGTGTCCATGCGTGAGGTGGCCGCCGTGGGCCAGGCTCATGGCGAAAATGGTGTCGCCCGGTTTGAGGACCGCGAGGTAGACGCCGATGTTCGCGCCGCTGCCGGAGTGCGGCTGCACGTTGACATGCTCGGCGCCGAAGATGGCCTTGGCGCGGTCGATCGCCAGTTGTTCGACCTCGTCGACATAGGCGCAGCCGTTGTACCAGCGCTTGCCGGGGTAGCCTTCCGCATATTTATTGGTGAGTACGGAGCCCTGGGCTTCGCGCACGGCGCGGCTGACGTAATTTTCGGAGGCGATCAGCCCGATGGTGTCCTGCTGGCGCGCGGCCTCGCGCTGGATGGCCGCGTAGACGGCGGGATCGGTGCTTTCAATCGTGGTGGTGGCCAAATCGCCGCAGGGGGCGGAATCGATCTTGGCGATGCGGCGCGCATGGCGTGCTTCGTTGGAGAAGGATGACTTCAGCCATTGGTCGAGAATGGCGAGGGCTTGATCGGGAGTCAGAAAACCGCCGCCGAGGACCAGCACGTTGGCGTTGTTGTGGGTGCGCGCGCGTTCGGCCATGACGGGGGTCAGGCAGAGGGCCGCGCGCACATGCGGATAGCGATTGGCGGCGATCGACATGCCGATGCCGGTGGTGCAGACGAGAATGCCTTCATCGGCGGAGCCGCTGGAGACGCGTTTCGCCACGGCCTGGGCAAAATCGGGGTAGTCCACGGAGGCGGGGCTGTTGGGCCCGAGATCTTCGACCGTCAGCTGGCGCCGGGTGAGGGCCTCGCGCAAGAGGTTCTTGATATCGATCCCACCGTGATCAGCTGCGAGGGCAATTTTCATGATGCTTTGTCCGGTCCTCGAAATGTGTCCATGTAACGGATGAGTCCAGGCAGGGCCTTCTCGACTTCCTCGCACGCCTCACCGTACACGTGCAAGGGCATCCCGATGGGATCCTCGAGATCCGGTTCCGCGGCCTGGGGGTCGAACGTTTTCAAGAGATACAGTTTGTCCCGGACATCGGGAAACAGCCTCTCGATCTGATCGCGGTGAGCCCGGGTCATTACCACAATGACGGTTGCGGCGTCAACCTGTTGACGGGTGATGATGCGGCTGCGGTGGGGGCGCAGATCGAGGTTGCGGGCGCGCAGGGTGTGGACGGCCTCGTCGCTGGCGGAATAACCCGGCAGGGCTGCGGTGCCGGAGGAGGATACGCGCCACGTTGCGCGGGGGCCGAGGCGGTCGCGCAGCAGATATTCGGCCATGGGGCTACGGCAGATGTTCCCGGTGCAGACGAAGAGCAGTTGTTTCTGGCGTTTGGCCATGGGGAAGCATCGCTTTGCGGCGTGGCGGCGTCAATGCGTGTTTGAGAGCGGAGGGAGAGAGGAAGAATGGAAGACGGGAAGATTGGAAGAGTGGATGGGGGACGCAAGGGCGGCCAGGTGGCCGCCCCTCCCGTTTTCTGCCAGTCCTAACTTTGGTTTGCGGCGGCGGCGCGCAGGGTGGCTTCCGAAATGGCGCCTTCGCGCAGGATTTCCAGTGTGTTCCCCACGACGCGCGCGACCGTGCTGGGGATGCCGCGTGGGGCGGGGCCGTTGTCCAGAATCACCTGGACGTCCGCACCGAGGGCGGCCTGCGCCTCCTCGGCGGTGGTGGCGGGCGGTTCGCCGCTGCGGTTGGCGCTGGTGACGCGGAGGACGCCGCCGCCTTCGCGCAGGAGGGCGAGGGTGATGGCGCAGTCCGGCACGCGGAAGCCTTCGGTGCCACCGCCGGCCGTGTGGACGGGCAGCACCAACGTGAGGGCCCCGGGCCAGAAAGCCTTGGCCAGGCGGCGCGCGAGCGGGGAGAATTCCGCGCCGTAGGTTTCCGCGTCGGCGAGTTCGGCGATCAACAAGGGAATGGGTTTGAGCGCATCGCGGCCTTTGACGGTGAAGAGGCGTGCGATGGCCTGGGGCAGGGCCGGGTGGGCGGCGAGGCCGTAGACGGTGTCCGTGGGGATCACGGCCAGGGCGCCACCGCGCAAGAGGCTGGCGGCGCGCGCCACGACCTTGCCGGGGTTGAGCCGCGCGTCGAGCACGAGGGGTGGCGGGGAGGTGGTCATGGCTGGCGGAGCGCGTGCAGGCCGAGGAGAATATCCGCGGCGCGGCGCAGCACGACATCGTCACCGATGCGCTCGGCCAGGGAAGGGCCGGGGAGTGCATTGGTGCTTAAAGGGGCGGGGGCAATCATGGGTGAGGGTGTGTTGGTGGCGATGGCGGAAATGTTTGTGGTGATGGGAATGTGGGGGATGACGCCATTGGGGAAATAGTCGGCGCTTTCGATCGGGACAATCCAGCTTGTGCCGATATAGAGGTCCTCGTTGTTTGAGAAGGGGAGAAAGACGCGCTGCGCGGAATCTCCGCGTGTGGGCGCGCCCAGCAGCATCACACCCGGGTGACGTTTGAACACGGCGGCAAGCGCTTCACTGGCACCGCGGGTGTCGCCATCGATCAACAGCATGACGGGCGGAAGGGTGGGAGGCGGAGAATTGGCGCGCGCGAAGTGGGTGGTCACGACGTTGGCGTAGCCGTCGCGGAGCTGATAAATCGCGGTGTCGTTGGTGAAAAACAAGCCGCACACCGCATCCAGTGCATCGAGGTTGTCGCCACCGGCCTTGCGCAGGTCGAGGATGACTCCGGTGGGGGTGGGCTCCAGCACGTCGCGCATGGCGGTGATGGCCTCATTGCTGGCGGTGGTGGACAATCCACCGAATTGCAACCAGACGATGTCTTCGGGCCAGCGTTCGTGATGGTGCAGCAGCGGAACGTCCGCATCGGGCGCTGGGTGGGGTCGCGATTTGGGGACGAGCGTGGCATGTGGATCGATCGCCTGCAAGGCGGCGACGAGGGCAGCGCGCTCGACGCGCTGGGTGTTCAACGGGCCATAGGTTTCCAGCGTGCGGAAGATGGCATCGAGGGGCGCCGCGCCCGCGAGGGCCGGCAGGAGCAGGAGCGCCACGGCAAGCCGCCGGATGGCGCCGCGCATCGTGCCGTATGGGCGGAGATCAGCCATGTTTCGCTGCCAGATCCGCCTGGACGCGTTTATCGCCCTGCAGCACCTTGCGTTTCAGCGCGCGCGCCGCAATGTCCGTGCGAAAGTGCGCGCCTTCGAAATGGATTTTTTCCGTGCCACGATAGGCGCGTTGCACGGTATCCGGCAGGGTTGCCCCGCGGGCGGTAACGCCCAGGACGCGTCCGCCCGAGGTCAGCAGGTGTTCGTGTTCGAGGCGAGTCCCGGAATGAAAAACGACGACCCCGTCCTGGCGCGCGGCGTCGGCGATTCCGGTGATCGGCATGCCTTTGGCGTAGGGGCCCGGGTATCCACCGGAGGCCATCACGACGCAGACGCAGGGTTCATCGGACCAGGCGACGAGCGACTCGTCGAGGCAGCCATCCACGCAGGCATCCAGCGCGGGCAGGAGATCGCCGCGCAGACGTGGGAGCACCACCTGGGTCTCGGGGTCGCCGAAGCGGCAATTGAATTCGAGGACCTTGGGGCCGGCGGAGGTGATCATCAGGCCGGCGTAGAGCACTCCTTTATAGGTGATGCCGCGGCGTTTGAGCTCCGCAAGGGTGCGTGCAAAGACCTGCTCGCGGATGACGGGCCAGAGGGCTGGCGTGACCACGGGCGCCGGCGAATAGGCGCCCATGCCGCCCGTGTTGGGGCCGGCGTCGTTGTCAAAGACGCGCTTGTGATCCTGGGCGGAGGCCAGCATCACGATGTGCTCGCCGTCGATCAGGGCGAGAATGGAGGCTTCCTCGCCATCCAGAAAATCCTCGATGACGACGCGGCGTCCGGCGTCGCCAAAGGCGCGCGCGAGCAGGATCTCGCGGATCGCGGCTTCGGCCTCGGCGAGGGTGGCGCAAACGAACACGCCCTTGCCCGCGGCGAGGCCCTCGGCCTTGATGACGATGGGCGCGCCGCGTTGGCGAACATCGGCCAGAGCAGCGTTGGCGTTGTCGAACACATGCGCCTCCGCCGTGGGGACGCCGGCGGCGCGCATCACCTCCTTGGCGAAAACCTTGCTGCCTTCCATTTGCGCGGCGTCGCGTGTTGGTCCGAAGACGCGCAATCCGGCGGCTTGCAGCCGGTCCGTGAGGCCGGCGCAGAGCGGCGCCTCGGGGCCGATGATCGTCAGATCGGGGTGGTGGGTGGTGGCCCAGGCCGTGAGGCCATCGAGATCCTCGGCTTCGATGGGAAGGTTGGTGGCGATCGCGGCGGTGCCGCCGTTGCCGGGGGCGCAAAAGAGGGTGGGTTGGCGCCGGCCCTGCGCCAATTTCCATGCCAGGGCATGTTCCCTCCCACCGCCGCCCACAATCAGAATTTTCATGGGCTCCGAGCATATCGGAAACGCTTGGGCAGTCAACCTTCAGCGCACCGGTGGGACCTGGGGCCGGTGATCAAAATGGCGGTCGCGATTGGATGCGGCTGTTCCGGCCTGATTGTTGGTATTCCGGGTTTTGTGTCTTCGCACTAACCCTCACAGACTACTTTCGGTATTGTGCTACACTTGGCACCGCCGTAATGTACGGCGCTTTCCTTCCAGAAACGTGCGTTATGCCAGAAGGTTCATCGTTGGTTCTTATCCGGCAGTTACCGGAACCGGTTGTCGCGGCCGCGTCCCGCCTTGGGATTACCGGCGCGGATTGCCTGTTTTGCGTGCGCGCGGATCTCGATCACACGGGCAAAGCGCGCGACGTGTGGCTGGTGGTTACCCAAAAGGTGCTTGTGGCCTTTGCCGCCGATGGCGTGGAAGGGACGCCGCTCACCGGCCCGTTTGAGATCGCCGCCACCGAGAAAGTGCGGACCTTTCAGACGGTGGGGGGCGCGATCCTGCAGGTCATGCGGGACGGTTTTTACAGCAACGTCCTGCGCTACAGCAATTCCCGCCGTGAAATTTTTGGCCGCGCGCGCCAGCAACTCGAGCGTCTCGTCGATGGCCGTCCGTTGCAATTGGAGTCCCTCTCTGCGCCCAGCGACCTGGTGTGCGCGACATGCGCACTCCCCCTGCCGGGGCGTGGGGCCGCCTGTCCGCGCTGCAGCCAGCACGCGGGTTTGATGCGCCGCTCGCTGGCCTTGATGAAGCCCTACACCGGGCGCATCGCGATGATGGTGATCATGATGGTGGCGGGCGTGTCGCTGGACCTGCTGCCGCCGTTGCTGACCAAAGTGCTCGTGGATGACGTGCTGAAGGAGCGGGCGCATGTCAACTGGCTCGAGTGGATTCTTCTGATTCTCGTCACCACCGCCACCTTGCGCGGTTTGCTCAATGTGTTGATTGGCCGCACCAGTGTCACGGTTGGCACGCAAATATCGAAAGCCTTGCGGGAGCAGTTGCAGGCCAAACTCATGCGCTTAAGCGTGGATTATTACGATCGGCACGCCGTGGGCTCGCTGATGAGTCGGGTCTTGTACGATACCGAGTATTTCCAGGGGTTCGTTCATCAGGTTGCGCAGGGGTTTCTGGTCAACGTCATGCTGGTTTTGGGCATTGGCAGCATGTTGTTCTTCATGAACTGGCAGCTGGCGCTGCTGGTGTTGCTGCCGATTCCCTTCGTGGTCACGGGCACGATATTTTTCTGGAAACGAATTTACCCACGCTACTACCGCCTCTGGGACAGCCAGTCGAAGATGGCGCAGCTGCTCTCCGGTTTTCTTTCCGGGATTCGTCTCGTCAAGACGTTCGGCCAGGAAGAACGCGAGCGCGAGCGATTCACGCAGGCGGCGCAATACATCCGCCAGGCCCGCGTCACGGTGGAGACGAGCACGGCCACCTTCAACCCCATCATGGCTTTTGTGTTCAGTCTGGGGGGGCTGTTGATTTGGGAGGCCGGCGGGCATAGTGTGCTGGAGGATCGCATCAGCCTGGGCACGCTGATGGCCTTCCTGGGGTATGTCGGCATGTTTTACGGGCCGATTTCCGCGATCAGCATGTTCTCGAACTGGGTCACGGGATTTTTATCCTCCGCCCAGCGCGTCTTTGAAATTCTGGATGCGCAGGTCACGCTGTCCGTGCCGAAAAACCCAAAACCGCTGCCTGATTTGCGCGGCGCCATCGAGTTTCGCAATGTCACCTTTGGTTATGATCCGTATGTGCCGGTGCTGAAAAATGTCAGCTTCAAAATCGAGGCGGGCCAGTTTGTCGGCATCGTCGGCAAAAGCGGCTCGGGTAAAACCACCGTCGTCAACCTGGTGTGCCGGTTTTATGATCCGCAGGAAGGCGAGGTCTTCATCGATGGCGTTAACGTGCGCGATGTTGATACGCACGATTTGCACCGCCAGGTGGCGCTGGTGTTGCAGGAGCCCTTCCTGTTTCGCGGGTCGATCTCGGAAAACATTGCCTATGGCAGGCCTGGCGCCGCGCCCGTGGCGATCATGGATGCTGCGCGCAACGCCAACGCCCACGAGTTCGTGTGCAAGCGCCACGCGGCCTACGACACGCGGCTGGGCGAGCGTGGGGCGGGACTCTCGGGCGGCGAGCGGCAGCGCATCAGCATTGCACGGGCGCTGTTGTGCGAGCCGAAGGTGTTGATTCTCGACGAGGCGACGAGTTCCGTGGACACGGAGTCCGAACAGGAAATCCAGAAGGCGTTGGCGGTGCTCTGCAAGGGGCGGACGACGATTGCCATTGCCCACCGGCTCTCAACCTTGAAAAGCGCCGATCATATTCTCGTCATCGATGAAGGACGCGTGGCAGAATCCGGCACCCACGATGCATTGATGACCAAGCAGGACGGTATTTATCACAAACTGGTGATGATTCAGACGCAACTCACGCGGTTGGAGATGTAAGCAAGAAAAACGCAGGTTTCAGGTGTCAGGGTTCAGGAGGGAAGGGCGAGGGAGGAATCCAGATTTCGCCAACATCGAATTGAATGCCCGTTCCTGACACCCGAAACTTGAAACCACTGAAACCCATGACGACGCCCCAATCAACACCCGCCCTTGCGCCTGCCCCCGGCGTGCGCCGGCTGACGCCTGACAAGACCACGATTTTTGAGGGGGTTTTGTCCGTGCTGCATTGCGCCATCCAGAACGACCAGCTCTATCGCGGGGTGTTCGCGATTCGCATGTTTCCGGTGCGGCATCCCACGCGATTCATCTCCCTGCATTTCACCGATCTGGACGACAAGGATCGTGAAATCGGCGTGATTGAGGATTTATCCGTGTTTCCGCCGGAGCAGCAGGCGCTCGTGCAACGCGATCTTGCGGCCCACTATCACGAAAAGATCATCCGGCGGGTGTTCGAGGTAAAGTACGAATACGGGCTTTTATTCTTTGAAGTCGAAACGCAGGACGGGCGTGAAAAATTCGAAATGCAATGGCGCGGCGACCGGGCCGAGGAATATGGAGATGCCGGTCGCGTGCTGCTGGATGCGCTGGATAATCGCTACATCATTCCGGACGTGGAGGCGCTGCCCCCTGCCGACCGCCAGCGTTTCACCAACTTCATTTACTGGTGAAGATCCGGCGGGTGCGCTACGGTGCGGGTGATTTTTCGGGATTCAGGCACACAGGAGACATGCAACATGATTCCGCGCTACACCGGCCGCGCCATGGGGGCGATTTGGACGGACGAAAACAAGTACCGCACCTGGTTGTCGGTCGAAGTGCTGGCCTGCGAGGCCATGCACAAGCTGGGGCAGGTGCCGGCCGCCGATCTGGCGCGCATCCGCACGCGGGCGGATTTCAACGTCAAGCGCATCGACAAGATTGAAGCCAGGGTCAACCACGATGTGATTGCGTTTCTCACGAACGTTGCGGAATACGTGGGCCCCTCGGCGCGCTTCATTCACCGCGGGCTGACCAGTTCCGACGTGCTCGACACCGGGCTGGCGGTGCAGATGGTCCAGGCGGTGGATATGTTGATCGACGACGTCAAGGCCGTGCGGCGCGCCGCCGCCATGCAGGCCCGCCGGCACAAATTCACGCCGATGATCGGGCGCACGCATGGCGTGCATGCCGAGCCCATCACCTTCGGGTTGAAAATGGCGCTGTGTTACGACGAATTCGGCCGGGCCCTTTCGCGCCTGCTGCAGGCGCGAAAGATTATCGGGGTGGGGCAATTGTCCGGCGCGGTGGGGACACATGCGCACTTGGAGCCGTTCGTGGAGCAGTATGTATGCCGGAAACTGGGCCTCAAGCCGGCGGCGATTTCCACGCAAGTTTTGCAACGCGATCGGCATGCGGAATACATGAACGCGCTCGCCCTGGTGGGGGCCTCCGTGGAGCGCTGGGCCCAGGAATTCCGGCACTTGCAGCGCACCGAGGTGCGCGAGGTGGAGGAATTTTTTGGCAAGGAGCAAAAGGGGTCATCGGCCATGCCGCACAAGAAAAACCCGATCACCGGGGAGAAGCTTTGCGGCCTGGCGCGCGTGTTGCGCGGCAACATGCTGGCGGCGATGGAAAACGTGGCGCTCTGGCACGAGCGCGATATCTCGCACTCCTCGGTGGAGCGCATCATCGTGCCGGACAGCACGATCGCGCTGGACCACATGCTGACCAATCTGGAGAAGCTGATCCGCCACCTGCGCGTCTATCCGAAGCGGATGAAGGCGAATCTGGAGCTGACGTATGGCTTGATACACTCACAACAGGTGTTGCTGATGCTGACAGACAAAGGGTTCAGCCGCGAGGATGCCTACCGTCTCGTGCAACGCCACGCGATGCGCGCGTGGGATGAAGACCGCGACCTGCGCGGGCTGATCGAGGCGGATCCCGAAATCATGCGCAAGGTGACGGCGAGGGATCTGGACCGGGTGTTCGACGTGAAGATGCATTTTAAGGACGTGAACCGCACGTTCCGGGCGGTTGGGCTTTAGGAAACCGCGAATTTACGCATAAAGACGCGAATGAAGACAAAGAAGAAATCGGCGTATGCGGCGGCGGGCGTGGACATCGATAACAAGATGCGGGCGCTGGCCACGATCAAGGCGATGGTGCGGCGCACGGTCATTCCAGGCGTGTTAAGCGAACTGGGCCAGTTCGGCGGCATGTTTGCATCACCCGGGCGCGACCAGGTGCTCGTGGCGAGCACCGATGGCGTGGGCACCAAGCTCAAGGTGGCGGCGATGGCCGGGCGGCACGACACCATCGGCGAGGATCTCGTCAATCACTGCGTGAACGACATTCTGGTGCAGGGCGCCACGCCGTTGTTCTTTTTGGACTACATTGGCAGCTCGAAATTCCTGCCCGAGATGTTTCGCGATGTGATTACGGGGCTTTGCAAGGCCTGTCGTGAAAACGGTTGTGCGTTGATTGGGGGCGAGACCGCGGAAATGCCGGGGCTCTATCCGCCGGGCGAATACGATCTGGTGGGGACGATCGTGGGGGCGGTGGCGCGCAAGGGCATCATCGCGGGGCGCGGCATCCGGCCCGGGGATGTGGTGATCGGCCTGCCGTCCAGCGGCCTGCACACCAATGGGTACTCGCTGGCGCGGCGTGTGATCTTTGAGCAGGCCGGTTTGGGTGTGAATGCGCGCCTGCCGGGCACGGGCCGCACGGTGGCGGACCTCTTGCTGGCGGTGCACCGCAGCTACCTCAAACCGATTCGCAAGCTGCTGCAAACGGTTCCCGTGCAGGGGATGGCGCATATCACCGGCGGTGGCCTGGTGGACAACGTGCCGCGCATTCTACCCGACACGGTTGGCATTCGGGTGGACACGACCGTGTGGAAACCCGGCCCGCTGTTTGATTTTATTCAGGCGCACGGACGGGTGGATGCCGGGGAAATGTACCGGGTGTTTAACATGGGCATCGGCTACGTGGTGATCGTCCGCGCGCGTGATGCCGTCCGTGCGTTCCGCTGTCTGAAGGGAATGCGCGCGTCACCGATCATCATCGGAAGCGCCGTACGCGGAAAGCCCGAGGTTGTTCTCACCCGGGGCTGAGAGGATGTTGCCGCTGGAACGGGCGTTGTCGCGTGTTCCAAAGCGTCCGGGGGACAGCCAGCTATTTTCCTGTGCGCGGTCACGCGTGTCCTGATATCGCGCGCTCCAGGAGTTGTCATCACGGTACAGATCGTCCTCGCGATCCAGGTCGGCTGGGTCCGAGTCGAGGCCGGCGCGCCATGGATCGCGGCTGGAGGATAATTCGGAGGCGCTGGCGTCCCGTGCTTCCAAACGGTAGACGCTGCCAGCCAGCCAGCCCTTGCGCCAGGGTGTGCGGGAATCCGCGGCCGTGATCTTGTCGGCGGCATCCTGATCCGTCTTTTCGTTCAGCCATCCGGATTGGTGCTCAGAAATGGCCTGTGGGGCAAGAACCGGCGCCATGCTGACGGGGCCGGACGCGCTGCGGATCCACTTGTGCGTGAGCAAATCATCCCCGGAAGTCGCATCGGCGGGCGTGGCGGAAAGCACGGGTGGCGCGTGCATCTGCACCGGAACCAGCCGCGGTTGCGTGGTCGATTCCGTGGCGAAGCGCATCCGTGCCGGCTTCAATGGGGGGGGGGCATCCGCGGCGGCGGTCAGGGCGTATGCCGCGATGACCGAAGCGGCGAGGAGGTGCGCGCGCGGTTTCATGGTTTCGCCAAGGGGACGGCCATGGTGCCGTCGAAAAACTCAATGATGTGCCCGCGATCCACGAGCCAGCGCAAAGGCGAGAGAATTGCGGCGGCTTCCGGATCGTCGCTTGTTTTCCCGGGGACCAGTTCCGTCAGCAACTGTGCCCGCGTGCAGCCGGGATGCTGTCGAAGATGGGTCAGCACGCTGCGAATGGACGGAATCGCACGTTCCGGATCGAGAGGCACGGGCGGGACGGCGGTGACGAAGCGGGTTCCCGTGCCGACGCGGAAGACTTCCAGGTGTCGGCCCCGCAAGGCTCCCTGAATGGCGAGAGTGAGGGCGCGCGGGGTCCGGCATTCCCACTGCCAGGCATCCGCCAGAGTTTGGGCGAGGCCGGGGTGATTGACCTGCCGTGCAAGCGCAACCGACAGCGATGCGTGCGCCGTGCTTTTGACCAGCGAGGGGCCATGCTTCTGAAGAAAAAGCGCGACGGCGGCGCCCCATTTCAGGGCCGGAGTTTCAGCGGGTTGACCCTTGGGGCGGAAAAATTTCTGCGTGCGGCTTTCTTCCTTCCACTGCGCGATCAGGGCCTCGTCATGATGTGTCGAAATTTGACGCCGATATTCTTCCAGCGGGAGATGCGCGTAGCTGGTGCGGTACACCTCGTCGACCCGTTCGGCGTAGGTGTTGTGATTCGGCGGCCCCAGCAACACGCCGCTCAAGCCGCACTTGGCCACGCAGACAAAGCTGCCCGTGGGCGGCTCGCTGGTGCGCGTTTCGATGTCGAAAAAATCCGCCAGGTGCTCGTGGGTCAAATGGGTGTCCATGCTGTGCCGGTCGAAGGCGATCATGCCGCACACTGTGCACTGCAGCAGGCGCTGCGCCGGGTCGGTGGACTCGAGCTTGACCCGGCAGGCATCGGGATTCGACAGAAACAGGCCGACGATTTCGTTGAGCGGATAGGCGCGTTGATTGCCGCGGATGCGCTTGATCAGCGCGCCGATTTGCCGGTCATCCGGGAGGAATCGGACGTGAAGGGGAAGGGGGCGGACCGGTGGCGGCCGCTCCGGGCGTTGCGGACGGTCGCGATCGCGTCCGCTCGGAGCGCGACCGCCGCCGCTGCCGGGACGGGCAGCACCCGGGCGGGCACCGGCTGGACGACTGCCGCGCTGGTCGCGCCGGTCGTTGCGTGGGTCGCCGCGGTGCGCCCCATCGCGTCGCCCGGGTCGGTCATTAAAAAAGGCCGTGGCGCTCGGGGGTTTGCGTGCCCATTCGGGGACAAAATTCAGCTCCAGAACAAGCTCTCGCTCGGCTGGCGCTTCCTGTGGGGGGGATTCCGGTGGCGTTGGGTCCGACATGAACGTGGAGCCATCGTACAAAAGGCACGGCGTCCAATCAATGCATTCTTGCCGGGTGCGGGCGGACGCGTGGTCGTGGGCATATTTGGAATAGCCGCACACCGTGCGGCTCTACAGGGTCCCACAAGGCCACAAATCGCTTTAGCGCGCCACGGTGTGGCGTATGAGGAATTCAAAAGGGCCCGCTACCGGACGCGTCGATGTTCTTCGTCGTGGTGCCGGCCGGCGTGGTTATGCGCCACGGTACTTGGCGAACAGCCAGCCTTCCTGTTCGTCCACATGGACCTGTTCGAAATGGCGGTCCTGTGAGATATCCCGATGGCTGCGGAAATGCTTGAGGTGGTGGATGTCGTCGAGCAGCAACAGGTAGGGGTGCGCCTGCATGACTTGCCGTAGAATCTGGAACTCGAGGTAGCCGATGCCCCCGGCCGAATCGAGCACGACGAGCGGGGTGTGCTCGCGGAACCGCGTGAGATGTTTTTCAAGCAGATCTTCGCCGGAGTAAGCGAAAGCCCGATCAAAACAACGGCGCAGCAGATATTTTGGGTTGCTGACGGGTGCCCCCAGTTTTCCAAGAATTTCGTCGCGATAAAAGCGGACCGGGTCGGCGATGTCGTCGATGAAAATGTCCGGGTAGCGCGCGTGGTGATGCAGTGCCTCGTCGGATTCGATGAACGCCAGTGCGCGCGCTTGCGCCACGCTTTGCCCCCAGAGGGGTTGCACGAAGGGGAAGCGGCGCAGATTGCGTTTGGCATGGCACCAGCTCACCCAGTTGGCTTCGATCGTCACGAACACTCCGGGTGTTCTCCCGGGGGCAAAGGATTCGGAAATGCGGGTGGTGGAACCCAGACCGCGGAAGGTTCCCGTTTCGATCACATGGGTGATGGGGTATTGCGCCAGGGTGGATGAAAGAAATGGCTTCAACCGATTATCGGGCGCCATGCTTATGGAGGCGCCGCTGGCACTGTATAGCTTCATGACGTTGCTTTCATTATTCCGCCGGAAAATTATAATTCCAGCTGGTGCTGCGCGCAGTAGCGATGGCGATCCCTTTTCGTTTCAAGCTTGATGCCCCTCTTCGCCACGTTCCGCAACCAAATTATAGATTATTACAGAAGCGGAATGGGTTTGTGAAGCCTGCGGCGCTGCTTTATAGTCGGCCCGATGGACACCATAACCGCGAAACGTGGACGGCTACAAACGGTGGTGCTGCCCTTGATGCGCTGCATCCGGTGCAAGGGCGCGGACTGGCAGCTTGAGGCCGCGACGCTGGCCTGCCGGGGGTGCGGCGCCCGCTACCGCGTGCATAACGATATCCCCCTGATGATCGAGGATCCGGATGCGGCGATCAACTTTGCGCCCGAGGTGGTGGTGGAAAATCATTATAGCGAGCAGTGGAATGAACTGCTGCGCCGCGCGGGCGCGGGGCCGGTTTTGGATCTCGGTTCCGGCAACAATCCGAATCCGGTGTCGCATTTGATCAAGCTGGATATTTTCGCGCTGCCGCACGTGGATGTGGTGGGCATGGCGGAGAATCTTCCCTTTCGCGACGGCACGTTCCGCACGGTCATGTCGGGCGCCGTCTTTGAGCACGTGCAGAATCCATTTTACTCCATCTCGGAAGTACACCGGGTGCTGGCCGAGGAGGGGGATGTCTACATCGAGACGGCCTTCCTGCAGCCCGTGCATGCGTTCCCGAGTCATTATTTTAACATGACGCGCATGGGCCTTGAGTATGTCTGCCGCGATTTTAAAAAGTTCGCGTCCGGCGCGCAGCCGCACCAGAATCCCGCTTTCGCCTTGAGCTGGTACCTGGACGTGTTCGCGTCGAAGCTGCCCTTTGCGGCGAAGCACGAATTTTTGCGCATGACCGTGGCCGAAATTCTCGACGAGTGCCAGGTCAACCCGCTTGGCACGCCGCTGCTAAAGCACTTGAGTGAGCAGGACCGGGAGCAACTGGCGTGCGGGGTCTATTTTTACGGGCGTAAGACACAGAACGGCGCGGCCAGCGTCGCTCCGCTGCCCGAAGCCACGGCGGAAGCGCGCAAGCTGCCGGGGTGGCGTCGCGTGTTGCGCGGCTGGCGGCGGCTGCGCCGCGCCTTTTGGGGCCTGGTCCTGCGCCTTGTCGCGCCGATTTTTGCCAAGAAGTCCGCCAAGTGAGGTGTCCCCAGTATAACCAAACACAAAAACTTGAAAACGGCTCGGCGCAGCCTCGCCCTCCAGGCGGTTCGTGCTGCGTTGGTTGAAGCCGCGCCGGTGCATCGCTAGAGAAGCAACTTTCGGGACACCACACGATCCGCCATGGTCTTCAGTTCCCCCATCTTTTTGTTTTTGTTTCTTCCTCTCGTCCTGTTCGCCTACCTGTTGACGCCGCGCGCTCTCAAGAACACCGTGTTGCTGGGGGCGAGCCTGGTGTTTTACGCGTGGGGGGAGGGGCCCTACACGGTGGTGATGCTGGGGTCGATCCTGGTCAACTACCTGGCGGGTCTGGTGCTGATGCGGTTCGAGGGCCGGGTCGACGCGCGGCGACGCGCCCTGGCGGCGATCGTGGGGTTGAATCTGGCCTTGTTGATTGCCTTCAAGTACGCGAACTTCCTCGCGAATAATTTGAATATATTGCTGCAGGCTGCGGGCCTGCCGTTGCTCAACGTGCCGCCGGTGCATCTGCCGATCGGCATCTCCTTCTTTACCTTCCACGCGATTTCCTATGTGGTGGACGTGTATCGCGGGGAAGCGCGCGCGCAGCGCAATCCGATCAACGTGGCGCTCTACGTGACGCTGTTCCCGCAGTTGATCGCCGGGCCGATTCTGCGCTACCACGACCTCGCGGGCCAGTTGGGCGCGCGCCCACACACGACTGAACGCTTTGCCTACGGCGTGCGCCGCTTCATCGCCGGACTGGGCAAGAAGGTGCTGATTGCCAACACGCTGGCCCTGCCCGCGGATCAAATTTTTGCCCTGGCCCCGGAGCATCTGGCGCCCGGCGTGGCGTGGCTTGGGATTGTGTGCTACGCGCTGCAAATCTACTTCGACTTTTCGGGCTATTCCGACATGGCGGTGGGTTTGGGCGCGATGTTCGGATTCCGCATCATGGAGAACTTCGAGCACCCCTACGTGGCGACTTCGATGCGGGAATTTTGGCGGCGCTGGCACATCTCCTTATCCACTTGGTTCCGCGACTACCTCTATATTCCGCTGGGCGGCAGCCGGGGTGGCGCGGGGCGCACGGTCTTCAACCTCGTCACCGTGTTTTTCCTCTGCGGCCTGTGGCACGGCGCGAGCTGGACCTTTATTTTGTGGGGCCTGCTGCACGGGTTCTTTCTGATGATCGAGCGGCTTGGGGTGGAGGACCGGCTGCGCCGCGCGCCGCGGGTGCTGCAGCACGTGTATGTGCTCCTTGTGCTGGTGTTGACCTGGACCTTCTTTCGCGCGGAATCCTTTGGCGCGGCGGTTCACTTCCTGGGGATGCTTTGTGGCGTGAACAGCGGCGCGCTGCCGCAATCGGTGGCGATGCATGCGACCCCCGCGGTCTGGCTGGCGCTTGGGCTGGGCATTGTCTGCGCCACGCCGCTCGGGGTGCGCGTGCATGCGGCGGTGGGACGTACGGCGGGCTATTTGTATCACGGGGCGGTGGCGCTGGGGCTTGCGGCGATTTTTCTGCTGGCGACGATCTCGATGGCTTCGGGAACTTACAATCCATTCATTTATTTCCGATTCTAAACCAATCCAACACGGCGCCATGGAATCATCAACCACAACCAGCCGCACCGAATGGGTAATGGGCATCCTGCTGGTTTTGTTTTTTCTGTTTGTCCTGGTGGCGCCGGGAATCGGGAGCCTGACCGGGTGGGGGCAGGCGGTGTCCAGCGCGGAGCAGCGTGTGCTGGCGCCCCCGCCGCGCCTGCCGCGGCATTTGGGGGAGCTGCGCGCGTTTCGCACGGCGCTGGACCGGTATTGGGCGGATCATTTCGGGTTTCGCGAATGGTGCGTGCAGGCGTATAGCCGCCTGATGGTGCTCGGCTTGCGCACGTCGTCCTCGGTCCAGGTGATGCTTGGGCGGGACGGTTGGCTGTTTTATACCGGGGATGGCAATGTTGAGGATCTGCGCGGGGCCACGCGCATTCCCGCGCCCGAACTGGCGGCCTATGCGCTGCGGCTGGAGGAACGGCGGGCGTTCGTTGAATCCCAGGGCGGTCGTTACCTGCTCATGATCGTGCCGGAAAAAGCCTCGGTGTATGCGGATGGCCTGCCGTATTGGGCGCAAACGCGCCGCGGTCCGGGGCGGCTCGATCAGATTGTTGACTATCTGCGCGCGCACACGCGGGTGGATGTGTTGGATCTGCGTGCGTCGTTGGCCGCGGCGCGCGAGACCGGCCGCCTCTATTTCCAAACCGACACCCACTGGACGGATCGCGGCGCCTTCGTGGCGTATCAGGCGCTCATGGCGTGCTTGCGAGGCTGGCGTCCGGAGTTGCAAGCCATCGACGACATCGGCTGGCGGGACGCGGGGTGGTATGAAGGTGACCTGGCGCGTTTGCTGCTGTTGCAGCATCGGTTGCGCGAGCCGCAGGAATTGCTGGCGCTGCGCCAACCCGTGGTGCTCACAAGCCAGGAGTTGATGGCGTCGCGTCCGGAAATGATCGGGCGCGGCCGCTTCCAGTTGATTGAAAGCACGCACACCAATGCGCCGACGCTATTTGTCATGCACGATTCCTATATGAATTTTCTCGCGCCCTATCTGCCGGGGGCCTTCAGCCGCACCTGGTTCAAATGGCAGCCGGCTTTTGACGAGCAGGCGATTCGCAACCTCAAGCCCGATTTCGTGGTGCATGAAGTGGCGGAGCGATTTTTGATGTCGTCCTTGCGCGAAAATCCGCCGGGCATCAGCACGGAGCAGGAGGCGTTGCGCGCGGCGTTCGCGGCGTCGACGGACGTGCGGCTGGCCGTGACCAATGCGGCGGCGATGGCATGGGTGCGGCGCGGGGCCCAAGTGCATTTTGTTGAAGCCCCGGAGGGGATGGATTGGGTGGCGGAGGGGCCGGATCCGTACGTTTTTCTGCCGGCGATTGCCGGCGCCTCGGCGGGTATTCCCGTGGTGCGAGTGGCGATGACCAGCGGGGTGCATACCGAATGCAGTTTCTTATACATGGTCGAGAAACAGTGCGCATTTTTGTGCACGGGGCGATACTTAAGCGAGGGGTTCAACGAAATTTACATCCCCTTGACGGGCGGACGGGTGGTGGGAGAGATACGGTTCGACCCAGCCGAGACCTCCGGCACCTACCGGCTGCATGCCTTGGAAATCCGCATGATTCCGGCCCTGCCGGAGTTCTTGGCGGGTATGTCCCCACCCGTACCCGTGCTGTGATGCCGCCCCGTGGGGGCCAGAGACGTCTCGCATTCAACCCCACCACCGCCCAACCGGTACGATACCTGCTGGTACTTGCGCAGGGAAACGCCGGGTATTTCATTTTGGATGTAAAAGGGGTAACGCAATGCGTGTAGACAGCATGAATGCGGGGCTGATGGGGGGCATGGTGGCGGCCATGCTGTTGTGGGGCGCATGGTCCGGCCAGGCACAAAGCGTGACGTTGACGGGGCCTGTGACCAATGTGGTGGTGGAAGATGGCGACGATTTTGCCACGGACGCGTTGGGGCACCAATGGAATATGGATCGCATCCGCGATCTCGCGCTGGATCTGGGCTTCTCGCAGCCGACCGTGCCGGGCGGCATTTGGCAGGCGCAGGCCTTGAGCACGCTCGCGTTTTACGAGCCGTTGTTCACGGGGTACAACGATCTGACGTATTTGATGTATTTCTCGCGTTACGATGAAGGCACGCCCTATGGCCCGCTCAACCCGATTGAAGCGGACAAGTATACGCGCCTCTCCATGCGCACGTCGCTGCCGTCTTCGGCGCGGTCATCGATCATCGGAACCTTCACCAAGGACTACCGCCAGTTTGGCTCCGACGGTTTTTCATTGCAGGACACTCAGCCCGCCGTGCAGGGGTTCCGCATGTATGACGTGGATTTGACGGGCGATGACTGGTTGCAGGAAAAGGTGCCCGGCATGGCGCCCTGGCTGTCCGTTTCCGGCGCGCCCTGGCGGGACCTGGTGTATGGCTTCGCGTTGCGGCCAACGGCGTCGATCCCGATTGGCACGATGCACAAGGTGGATTGGATTCGCCTCTACGATCCCACCACGTCCCCCCAGTTGACGATCACCTGGACTTCGTCCGGAGTTCCCAATGACAGCACGCACGCCATGAACCTGTACGTCGACACCGATACAAATGGCGTCGATGGTGATCTGCTCGTGTCCGGCATCGCCAACGATGGCGATTACACACTCAACACGGCGGCGTTGCCGCCCGGCGCGTACTATTTTTATCTCAAGGCGGCGCATGCGACGGGGGGTGGCCAGCAGGAGGAGGCCACCAGCGGGTACAGCGCGCGCCTCGACATCCGCGCACCACCCATGGTGACGATCCAGGCGCCGTCTTTCACCAGCGGTGAGGATTACGCGACGACCGTGGTTGGAAACGCGTGGGACATGAACAGCAGCGCCGATATCGCGTCGTTCTATGACGTGGCGTTTCCCGGCTTCAGCAACGGGCAGCTCACGGGCCTGGCGGGCAAGACCGATCCACAGATGAATCTCAATATGAAGGTGAGCGGCGTGCTCAAGCCGATCGACCCGAAGAAATATCGCTACCTCTCGTTCCGCATGAATGCGGACATGGCGGGAACGCTGAACTTCGGCGATCGCATCGCGACGGGCTGGGTGGCCCGCTTCTTCTGGTGGAATGCCGCGGTGGGTACGGATGGCAGCGTCTCCAAGGACATTCCGATTCTGGAGGGGTGGCACCGTTACATCATCGACATGTGGGACACCAGCTTCGTCGAGTCCGTTTACACGGGGCTGCCGCAACGCGGCTGGAAGTCGCTGTCGCAGGTCAACGGGCTGCGCTTCGATCCACTGGAAGTCTTCAAATCGACCTGGTTCAATATCGACGAATTCAAGCTTTGCGCTGAAAACAAACCCAAGAGCGGGTCATATACGATCAAATGGACCCTGGCGGATGCGGACAGCCCGACGATGAATCTGAAGGTGTATCAAGGCTACGAAAGTGGCGGCGGCTATGTGGAAATTCCCACGCCACTGGTGCAGCGCAACGCGGCGGTGCCGGGGCCGGATTCATTTGTCTGGAGCATGAGCCAGGTGCCGGACGGGCGCTATTTCCTGCGCTTCGAAGCTGACGATGGTGTCAACACGCGGTCCACCCTGACGGAAGTGCCGCTGATCGTCGACAACGGGTTCCCGCGCATGGACGTTGAAGGCATGGATCCCACCATATTCAACCGGACCGATCGCACATGGAAGACGTTACACGCGGACGGCAGCGGCTACACCCAGGTCACATGGGGCCAGAAAAATTCGGACCCCGTGGCGGCGGATTACGACGGCGACGGACGCATGGATCGCGCGGTGTTCAAATCGAAGCGGGGGCGCTGGAGCATTCAGCAGAGCTCGAATGGCCTTCAAATGGGTGGCGGCCAGATCACATGGGGAGCGGGCGGAAAGCCCGTGCCGGCGGATTATGACGGGGATGGGCGCGCCGATCTGGCGGTGTTTGTGGCCAGCACCGGGGCGTGGACCATTCGCAAGAGCAGCGACGGCCTGATGTTCGGTGGTGCGCCGATCATCTGGGGGGTGGGAGGCGTGCCCGCGCCGGCGGATTTTGATGGCGATGGCAAGGCTGATCTGGCGGTGTATACGGCGGCGAGCAGCGCGTGGACCATTCGCAAGAGCAGTGACGGGCTGATGTTTGGCGGCGCACCGATCGTGGTGGGCACGGCCAACGGCACGCCGGTGCCGGCGGACTACGATGGGGACGGCCTGGCGGACCTGGCGGCGTACGCGCCCGGCGCGAGCCGTTGGTATGTGCGACAGAGTTCCACGGGCACACTCATGGGTGGCGGGTCGGTTCTATGGGGCGCGGCGGGCAACCTTCCCGTGCCTGGCGATTTTGATGACGATGGGAAGGTAGATCTCGCCGTGTACAATCCGAACGACGGCTACTGGTCGTTCCTCTTTTCCGGCGGGGGCTCCACCTCTGGCGGGCCGTGGGGCGGCGGGGGCGGGAACAACAACGTTCCCATCGCGGGCGAGTTTGTTCCGTAGGGTCAGTCCGCCTTACAGCATCACCTTGTTGTATTCCGCGAGGACGGTGTCCACATCGCCGGCGAGTTTCACTTCGCCCTGGTGAATCCAGACCGCCCGCTGGCAGAGGAACTTGATGTCGTCGGGGCTGTGCGAGACCAGCAGGAAGGTGCAGCCCCTGGCCTTCAGGGCGCCGATGCGCTCGCGACACTTCTTACGGAAACTCTGATCCCCGACCGTCAGCATTTCATCGATGATCAGGACCTCGGGATCGATGTGGATGGCTACGGAAAAGCCGAGGCGCATGACCATGCCGGAGGAATATTTGCCGACGGGCGTGTCGATGAACTTTTCGATTTCCGAGAAGGCAACGATTTCATCAAAGCGGGCGCGCACTTCCCTTTCCGTCAGGCCCAGGAGCGCCGCATTCAGGAAAATATTTTCGCGCCCGGTGAGGTCCGGGCTGAAGCCCACGCCGAGTTCAAGCAGGGCGCAGATGCGGCCCTCCGTTTCGACCGTGCCGTCGGTGGGAAAGATCGTGCCGGCGATCAGGCCCAGCAGGGTGGATTTTCCGGCGCCGTTGCGGCCCATCACGGCGAGGGCTTCGCCGCGCTGGACCTCGAGGTCGATGTTGCGCAGCGCCCAGAATTCGGTGGTCGTCGGCTTGCGGCCGGCGGCGTGCAGGAAGACATCGCGCAGCAGGAAGGCCTTGTTCGCGCGCAGGTTGTAGCGCTTGCTGACGTTTTTCAGGCGGATCATGGTGAATCCATCCTCATCAAGAACACCGGCGACCGCGAATGGACGCTAATACACGCGAATTTCGCGTAGATTCGCGTTAATTCACGGTTTTCTTTTTTCGTGGGGTGCTTCATGTGTAATCCGCGAAGCGGCGTTGCAGGCGTTGGAAGACGAAGGCGCCAAAAAACAAGGTCGCGAAGGCGATGACGATGGCATAGATGCCGGAGCGCAGGTCGGGGCAGTGCTGGTAGAGCACGGCACGGCGAGAGGCCTCGATGCAGCCGGTCAGGGGGTTGAGGATGTAGAGGTTGTACAGCCAGTCCGGCAGGCGCAGGCGGACGTAGTCGAGCGGGTAGAACACGGGGGTCAGCCAGAAGAGCACGGTCAGCCACGATTCGACGATATAGAGCATGTCCCGGTAATACACGTTCAGCGCGGAGCAGATGAAACCAACGCCGGTGATGAAGATGAT
>CAMFEP010000011.1 GCA_945949405.1 Kiritimatiellales bacterium | reverse complement strand
CCGACCTTACCGGATAACCCCCACCCCCTTCCAGCACCGCCACCTGCCGCGCGCGAGCCTCGTATACGTCACCAACGCCTCGTCCCGTGGTGTAGCGTCGCGCGTCTCGCGCGAAAGTGGCCTTGTAAATTCTGCTCAACGCACACCCCCCGTTCGTAGTTACGCCGTCAGGCGTGTAGTCCCCGCTTTTCTCCCCCCCGCGCCCATGCTATCCTCTCTCCCCATGCGCGGAAAATCTGCCTGGTTCGCCATCGCCATCGCCACCATCCTCGCCCTCGGCCTCGGCCTCCGTAGCGCCGGCCTGATGCGCGGCCTCGACCGCGGCATCGTCTTCCACCCCGACTCCCCCAAACAGGTCAAGGCCCTCGAACATTATCTAATGGGCGAGAAGGTCTGGTACCTCGACAGCCGCTTTTACGACGGCTACCCCTACGGCCTGAATGTCATCGACAACCTCCTCATCCGCGCCATCTACATCCCCTGGCGCCCCATCGCACAATTTCTGAATCCCGCCGACGCCCGCCTCCCTTTCCCCATGCGCCCGGAACTCTATTACTGGGTCCTCCCCCTGCGCGTGTTCTACGGCACCCTCACCCTCGCCCTCACGATCCTGCTGACCCTGCGCCTCACCCGCTCCCGCGCCACCACCCTCGCCGTCGGCACCATCGCCGCCCTCTCACCCCTCTCCGCCACCGTCGCCCACTCCGGCACCGGCGACATCGGCGTCGACCTCTTCACCGTCGCCCTCCTCGTGTCCCTCTCCTTCTACTGCGATCGCCCCCGCCTGCCCCGAGCAGAGTCGAGGGGCCTGCCCCGAGCAACGTCGAGGGGCCTGCCCGCCCTCGCCCTCGCCGGCTTCTGCGGCGGCCTCGCCTTCGCCTGCAAATACCAGGGCGCCCTCGCCCTCGCCGTCGTCGGCCTCTTCCTCCTCCTCACCGCCCGCCCCACGCGCCATTCCCTCGCGCAACTGGCCGCCCGCGGCGCCGTCGTCGCCCTCGCCGCCCTCCTCGGCGCCTTCGCCGCCACCCCCGCCCTGCATGTCAACGCCTCATCCGGCTGGCGCAACATGCGCCGCAATTTTCTGTTCCTCAAGGACTACGGCGTCTCACGGGAATTTCTAGCCCTCCCCACCCCGCAAAAACTGCGCATCAGCCTCTCGGAAAATATCCCCCTCGTCCTCGATGCCCTCGGCTGGATGCTCGTCCTCGGCTACTTCGTCGGCCTCGCCTGCGCCCTGCGCCGCTGGTGGCAATCCGTCCGCGATAATAAATCTGAAACAAATAAAACAGAAAACGCCGCCGCCCCCGCCCTGCTCCTCGCCATCGCCATCTTCCCCCTCTTCGCGATCCTGATCTCGACGGCCCTCAAACCCGCCGTGCAGCCCTTCCATTTTTCCTACGTCGTCCCGCCCATCTGCGTCATCGCCGGCACCGGCCTGCTGGCCCTCCTGAAAAACCCCCGCCCCGCCCTGCGCACCGCCGCCGCCCTGCTCGGCCTCGCCATCCTCGCCGAACTCGTCGTGCGCACCCGTCACGAATGCTTTTTCTGGCTGCGCGAGGACCTCGCCATCACCGCCGAGTCCTGCCAGAACCAACCCTTCAGCATACCGCCCGCCCTCGACAAGCACTGGCTCTCCCCCCCGGAAAGCGTCATCAAAATCCTGCGCGTCGAAAATTCGAAAATCCCCGTCTTCCGCAACCGCCCCATGCGCCTCATGCACCCCCACGCGGATTTCTGGCAGTCCATCCACGTCCTCCCCGGCCCCACCACCCCCCTCGAGGATGCCTCCGGCTGGCTCTTCGCCAACGGTCCCCAACTCCCCCGTGATGACCGCACCTTCACCGTGCGCGCCAATCGTCCCGCAACCCACCACCTCGTACTCTATGACCCCGTTCCGGCTTCCATCACCCTCGGCCTGCGCGCCGGCCGCCTGCCCACCGAACTCCACGTGCAGGGCCCTCGCAACGCGCACACCTGGCGCCTGAACCCCAACACCCAAACCCTCGTGCAACTCTCCACGCAAGGCGGCAAACGCATCCCCCCCGCCCCCGACGGCACCTGCGGCGGCACCATCCTGCCCCTCCTGTTCCACACCACCCCCAGCGCCGCCTGGATTTCCGTCCTCTCCGATCCGCGCGAAATCGCGAACTTCAATCTCACGGGCGGCGCCACCAATTGCCCCTCCCTGCAACAACTGAACCCCGCCCTCGCCAGCCTCCCCGCCGAAACCATCCACGCGCATACCGCGGATCTGCTCTTCCTCGAACGCCCGGACATGCACCTCGTCCTCACCCCCAGAGTCCTCTCCCTGGTTTGGGATGACGCCGAGATCGCCCTCCCCGCCGGACGCTACATCCTCACCTGTGACGTCGAGGCGCAATCCGCCACCAATACCCTCTGCTTACAACTATCCGATCTCAGCGGCTGGCTCGCCGACGCCCCCGCCTCCCACACCGTCAGCCTCGCGCGCGGCACGCATCACGTCTCCTTCGCGTTCCAAAAACCCTTCGCCCCATACGAAATTCACCTGCTCGCCGCCTGCCCCTCCGGCGCCATCATCGTGCGCAACTGGACCCTGCGCCCCGACACCCTCGCCATCCTCGACGACCTGCGCGCGCCATCTCCCCCAGCCTGGACGCAGCCCGCCCACATGCCCACACCCGTGCCGGAAATTCCCGTGGGCGGCGTCTTCTTCGGCAAGACCATCGAACTCATCGCCCACACCCTCCCCGCCTCCGCCTCGCCCGGCGCCACCATCCCCTACAATTTCCGATTTAAAATTATTAACTATAAAGAACTAAACATCGGGGCCCTGGGAATCTTTGTGCACCTCCAGAACGCCCGCGGCGAAACCGCCGGCAGCCTGGATTTTCCGCTGGCCTCCGCCAGCTTCAACGACGGCTTGCTCGTTCCCGTCCGCATCAAACTGCCAGACAACATCCCGCCCGGCCAATACACCGTGCTCGCCGGCGTCTACAACCCCGCCCTGCGCAAACGCCTCCCCGCCCGCTCCGATGGCCCCTTCACCATCGTCCCGAAAAACGCCGTGAAACTGGCCACCCTGGAAATTCGCCCCCGCCCGTGAACCGGGCCGGTTTCTACGTTGAAATCCCGCAGTCTCCTTGCGGTTAACGTAGAATTTATGCCGCACACCGCCTATATTTCGACGCCTTGACGCCCTTCAATCCAAACCCACCGGCATCGCCCCCTTCCCCCTGGACATCCGGCCCGCGCCTCCTCGCGGTCGCCGTGATCATCGTGGCCGCCGCCCTGTCCTGCCTCTCCCTCCTGCGCTACATGCACATGGAAGCCGGTGAGGACCTCGCCATGTTCGACCAGATGCTCTGGAGCGTCCGCCAGGGCCAGGGCCTCGTCACCTCGATCAGCGGCAATACCTTCCTCCAGTTCCCCCACCACTTTTTCGGCGAACACGTCTCGCCCATCCTCTACCTCCTCGCCTGGCCCGCCGGCCTCACCCGCGGCCCCGCCGCCCTCCTCATCATCCAGGCCCTCGCCTTCGCCGCCGCCGCGTTTCCGCTCCGCCGCCTCGTGCTGCGCCTCACCGCCTCCCCGCGCCTCGCCACCGCCGCCGCCTTCGTCTGGCTGCTCCAGCCCGCCCTCTGGCGCGCCACGCTCTATGATTTTCACATGGAAGCCTTCGAGGCCTATTTTCTGTTCAGCTTTGCCCTCGCCTTCATTGCCGGCACCTGGCGCGCCTGGCTCTGGGCCGCCCTCTACGCCAGTTGCAAGGAGGATGCCCCCCTCTATCTCGCCGCCACCGCCTTCCTCCTCGGCTGGAAATTCCAACGCCTGCGCACCGGCACCGCCATCGCCGCCCTCTCAATCCTCTACGCCGCCGCCGCCATCCTCTGGATCGGCCCCGCCTTTTCCCCCACCAATGCCCCCCTCCTCGCGTCGCGCCTGATCACCCCCGCCTCCTGCGACGGTCTCTGGCCGTGGCTCCAACGCATCCTGCTCCATGAGCACCGCTGGCAATTCATGCTGCGCCACCTCTTCGCCCTCGGCCTCCTCCCTCTCCTCGGCGGCTGGCTCCTCATCCCCGCCGCCATGACCATCGGCATCATGTGGATTTCCGTCGCCGATCCCCAGGCCCTGATCCTCCTGCACTATCCCTACACCGTCGCCCCGCCCCTCGCCCTCGCCGCCGCCCTCGGCCTCCAGCGCGCCGCGCGCCTCCACGCGCGCCTGCCAAAACCCTGGCTGCGCAACACCGCCACCGCCGCCCTCGCCATGCTCCTGCTCATCAGCCTCGCCACGCTCTGGCGCACCCAGGCCCGCGAATGCCTGGACATCTCCATCGGCCGCGCCGCCCCCTTCGCCGCCTCGTACCGCCAGGCCGCCGCCGCCATGGCCGCCATCCCCCCCGACCGCCCCGTCGCTGCCCTCCCCACCCTCTCCGCCCACGTCGCCCGCCGCGCCAACCTCTCCCTCATCTTGCGCGGCTGCGACGCCGCCACCCTCGTGCTGCCCCTCGACGGCATCATCCACCCCCTCTTCCAAAACACCTACACCGCCTGGCTCGACACCCTCCTCGCCACCAATTCCCCCTACGGCGTCGAAGCCGTGGGCGGCAACCACGTTCTCATCCTGCGCCGCGGCGCCCCCACCTCCCACAACGCCGCCGCCCGTTCCCTCCCCCGCGCCATCAACGCCATCGATCTGAAACACCGCACCGGCGCCCCCGCCCTCGACCCGCGCGCCCTCACCGGCCGCGCCTGGCACGCCACCCGCGCCCACCGCCCCGGCCACGCCCTCTACGGCCCCCACCTGCCCCTCGCCCCCGGCCGCTACCAGGTCGCCTTCCGCGTCCGCGCCACACGCCTGAAGCCCGAATTTTCCGCAATAGTTGATGTCGCCGAAAATAACGGAAATACCGTCCTCGCCGAAGCCCGCCTGGAACGCCCCACCCATGGCTACGAGTGGATCACCCTCGGCTTCACCGCCACCGGCGCCACCGACCTCGAGTTCCGCTGCGCCACCCCCGGCCGCGGCACCCTCTACCTCGATCAGGTCCGCTGGCAACGCCTCGACATGTCGAAACCAACGCCGTTTGTAGTAACGCCGTAAGGCGTGCGCCCCCGCCCCCGAACACGCCCCATTATAACGTTGAAACCCAGTTGTCTTTTTGCCACCTTTTTCGGTGCCCGTGAAAACAACCACCGCCAAACCTCGCAGCGGCCGCCCGCCCAAATTTGCCGAACCCCGACGCCCCATCACCGTCACACTCCCCGAACGCACCCTCAAACAATTGGAATCAATAAACGGTGACCGCGCCAAGGCCATCGCCAAGGCCGCCGAGGCCATGGCCGGCACCCCCGCCACCACCCCTCACGATGTCGAAGAACTGGAAGTCATGCCCGGCATGCGCCTGCTGGTCGTGGGCCCCAATCGCTACCTCTCAACCATTCCCGGCCTGCAACTGGTCGAAATCGCCCCGGGCCGCTTCCTGCTGGCCTTCCCCTCCGGAACCTCCCTCGATTCACTCGAAGTCTCCATGCTGGATCTGATGGACCAAATTCCCGAAACCCTGGAGCGCGAACGGCGCGTCTTGAAACACCTCCTCAGCATCGTCCGATCCTCCCGCCGCGACGGCCGCGCCTCCAAAGCCGAAATCCTCTTCGTCCAACGCTAACCCGCGCTTCCCGCTTCGCCCTTTGGTCGCCCGTTTTCACCCTATGGGGTCAGCCCTGAATTTAGAAGTTAACGACGGCGTGTGGTCGGACGGCGCGAAAACAAAGAGGAAAACAAAGGGGCCAGTCCGCACTTCCAAACTTCCTAACATTTCAAGCGGCCGCTGGGGGGCAGGTCTCAACATTCAACATATCTCGAGGGCCGCGGGATCAGCCCTTGAAATAAAAGATAGCATGAGGGCAACTCAGGCGCGGAGGGAGAGGGCTCGCCATTTGCCAATTGGGATGTTTTATTGCGGAGTGGCAGAGTGCGGGCTGGAGTAGATAGCTTGTGGCGAACGCGGTTCTGATTCGCGCTCCTGAAATTCGGACGCCGAACCAGCCCATGCAACCTATCGCGCTGATCGCTTAGGCTGATAGGAGGACGTTGAAGGATCAGCCGTACCTTCAAAATTCTCCGGTTCAGTATTCGGAAATCTGCGGTTTTTGATGCGTCGGCCCTGCCACCGCCCCCGTGCTCCATGCTTCCCGCTTGATCGCCATCCGCGTCTCCACCCATAATCCGCCCCTATGAGCACCACCGCCCACCGCCTGGCACGGCCCCTCTCCCGCCTCGCCCTCCTGCTCGCCGCCATCCTCACCGCCCTCCTCATCCACTCCATCTGGCGCGGCGCCCCCTCCCTCATCGTCGCCCGCCTCGGAAAACCCCAACTGGTCATCGTCGCCATCACCGCCCTCTGCCTCGCCAGCGCCTCCCTCAAGGCCTGGCGCCAGGCCTCCCTCCCCACCCTCTTCCGCAAATTATTCCTGCTGGGCTTCAGCCTCGGCTTCTCCCTCCTCGCCGCCGAAATCGCCGTCCGCATTTTCCTGAATCACAACGAAGGCGAAGGCGGCCTGGCCCAATTGCAAAAATGGCAGTCCGGCGGAAAAATCCCCCTCCACAGCTTCACCCCCCTGCTCGCAATCTCCGAATTGACCTCCAACCGGCGCTTGCTCTATGGCTTGAAACCCAACCTCAATATGGATTTCGGTCACCACCCCCTCCGCACCAACAGCCGCGGCCTGCGCGACAGCCAGGAATACGACCCCACCGCCACCAACGCCCTGCGCATCGCCGGCATCGGCGACTCCGGCATGTTCGGCTGGGGCGTGGATCAGGACCAGGACTACCTGAGCGTCCTGGAGTCCAACCTGAACGCCCGCGCCAATACCCCGCACGTCGATGTGCTGAACTTCGCCGTCCCCGGCTACAACACCGGCCAGGAACTCGAAGTTCTGCGCCACCACGCCCTGGAATTCAATCCGCGCGTCGTCATCCTTGGCTGGTGCGATAACGACTTCGGCCTCCCCTTCCTCGTCACCACAAAACAGGATTTTTCCAGCCGCAAAACCTCCTTCCTCTACAAAGCCCTGTTTTACCGCAAGGAATTGCTGGCCAAACAGGTCTGCAAACCCGGAGAATTGGATCCCAAGCTAGTCGACCCCGTCCTGATCGAGCACACTGGCGTGCCCGGCGTCACCAAGGCCCTCACCCAGATCCGCGACCTCGGCCGCGAAAAAAGTTTCCACCTGCTAATCTTCGGCCCCATGCAACCCACCGCCGTGGAAGTCTGCCGCTCCCTCGGCCTGGACTATTTCAACACCTACGAGAAGGTCGATGCATCAAAGTACCCCCCCGATTACAACGTCCACTTCATGCACCCCGGCCCCGGCGGCCACCGCATCCTCGCCGAACACCTCCAAGCCGAACTCGAACGCCGCGGCTGGCTGAATTGATCGATTGTCGAAACGAATCGCAATTGCATATACTGCCCCTTCACGCATAAGGAGAATCTAAGCATGACCCGTCAAAATCTGCTGGTGAACGCCGCGAACCTCCTCCTGATCGGTCTCCTGCTGGGCAACGCCGCCTGCGAAGAGGACGGCGGCAGCGATAACAGCGGTCACGATTTCGGCGTAAATAATCCCGACCTCGTCGTCGCCCTCGGCGACAGCATCACCCACGGCTACGGCCTCGCCGGCAGCGAAAGCTACCCGGCCCAACTCGGCGCCCAGACCGGCCGCCCCGTCATCAACAGCGGCGCCGATGGCGAACGCAGCTCCGGCGGCCTCGGCCGCGTCAACAGCGTTCTGAACCAGCACAAGCCCGGCTTCCTCTTGATCCTCTACGGGTCCAATGACCTCATCTTCGGCGCCGACTTGAACGGGATCGTAGGCAACCTGCGCGGCATCATCCAGGCCGCCAAAGCCAACCAAACCATCCCCATCATCGCCACCGTGCCTCCCGCGTTCCCCTATCACGACTTCATCGCGCAAGGCGTGGTAGACCTCAACCCGCTCATCCAGGCCATGGCCGCCGAGGAAGGCGTCGCCGTCGCCAACGTCTTCAACGCCCTCAATAACCCCGCCCTCTTCCAAAGCGACGGCCTCCACCCCACCGCCGAAGGCGCCGGCAAAATCGCCTCCGCCTTCGCCGGCAAACTCTAAGCCCCAAGCCCGCCCCTTCCTGCATTCCCAAGGCGAGCATTTGCCCGCAACCCAATCGGGGTCGCCGTCGGTATCGGAATCGGAATCGATCCCGACGCCGATTCATCCCCCACCCCACAAACACCCCATTTGCCCCCCGCGCACCTCCTGTGCTAGCCTTCGCCTTCTTATGCGCCTCTCTGTCGTCGTCCCCGTCTATAACGAAGCGGAAAACATCCCCATCCTCGCCGCCGAGCTGGCCGCGCTCCAGCCCGCCATTCCCGATTTGGAAATCCTCCTCGTGGACGACGGCAGCACCGACGCCACCTGGCCCTGCATCCAGGAAGCCGAACGCCACCACCCCGGCCTGCGCGGCATCCGCTGCCCCGCCAATCGCGGCCAGACCAGCGCCATGCTCACCGGCATGCGCGTCGCACGCGGCGACGCCATCGCCCTGATCGACGGCGACCTCCAGAACGACCCCAAAGACATCCCCCGCATGCTCGACGAGTTGAAGGACTGCGATGCCGTCTGCGGCTACCGCGCCAAACGCCGCGACACCTGGTCCCGCCGCATCGCCTCACGCCTCGGCAACCGCATCCGCAACTGGGTCACCCGAGATGGCGTGCGCGACACCGGCTGCAGCCTCAAGGTCCTGCGCGCCGCCCTCGTCTGGGACGTCCCCCCGGTGGACGGCGCCCACCGCTTCCTCCCCGCCTACTTCCGCCTCCACGGCCGCCGCATCAAGGAAGTCCCCGTCAACCACCGCCCCCGACAACACGGCACCTCGAAATACACCAACTGGATGCGCCTGCCAAAAACCGCCTTCGACCTCATCGGCTTCACCTGGTACCGCAAACGCATCCTCAAACACCTCGCCACTAACGCGCCGCAATCTTTGTGATCTGCTCCGAATTGCCCAAGTCCGCCTGCCCCCATTCCCAATCCGTCATCGCCGCGTCGCGCGGCGATGACGCCCGATGGCAAACGCGCACCACATTCCTGCGTACGACTCCCACCACCCACCCGCCCCCTACGCCCCCTGCTCCTGCGTCTTGCGCAAAATCCGCAAATTCCGAAAATACATGAACGGCAAAAACACAAACGACAAAATCACCGGCAGCTTGTCCACATGAATGGCATAGACGAGTGAAATCATGCTGCCCCAAAAACTCAGGTGCCAGAAAATCGGCGGCACCACCAGCTTCTGCTGCCGCTCGGACTTGATCCACTGAATCACAAATCGCGACGTGAACAACCCATTGCCCGCCAGCCCAATGATCGTCCAGATAATCGATTCCGTATAGAGCCACGGCACATACTGAATCAACCAGGGTTCCAGAAACGTTCCGTTCATCTGCGCATCCTCCTAGAAGCGGACGATCACCCAAAAACCAGCCAACGGGAGGGGCGGTCGCCTGGCCGCCCTGTGGCCGAAAGCCCCGCCATACACACATTCACCCACGAACCAATTTCATCACCACCGGCGACCCAAACGCCCGCGTCAACCCCCCCGCGCGAAAACACGCCTCGATCGCCGCCGCCAGCGCCGGAATTTTTAACGCGCGATAAAACACCATCGGCAGCAGGAACTGCGGACAACAACCTTCCTCGCGAAACCCATGCCGCGCAAACGCCTCGCGGATTTCCTCCACGCGAAAGGCCTGCCAGTGCCGCGTGTTCTTCTCCAGCTTTTGCTTGGCGCCAAATAGCGCGGGCGCGATCGCGTTGATCCCGCCGCTGTTTGAAAAATCCACGATCACCGTGTGCTGCGCCACCCGGCACAATTCCGCCACCAACGCCCGCCACTCCCGGTAATGCGCCAGCATGCGCACGGAAACCACCGTGTGAAACGCCCCATCCGCCACCGGCAGCGCCGCCGCTGGACTCACCAGGAACGGGCACCCGCGCGTCACGGGATTCGCCTCCACCCGCCGCCGACACTCCGGCGCGCTGCCATGCACCGTCACCCGGTACCCCGCCCGGCACAGCGGCTCGGCCAGTTGATTGTGCCCGCCCCCAACGTCCAGAATCAAGATCGCGCGATCCGCCGGCAAAAAACCCAGCACCGCCCGCGCCTGCACCGCCAGAAACCACGCCCCCGTGCCCCCCGCAAATCGCGTCGCGTAATCGTCCGACGCCGTGGCAATATCCGGCGCCTCCCCATCCTCGATCGCACCTTCCCGTATGTTCTCCGCTGCCATAGAGAGCCCGAGCCTATCACCCCCCCACCCCCCGTTCAACCCGGGGCTTTGAATGTAGAATATCGATCAAGGAACCGCAGAATGTCGAAGTGTCCGAACTTCGCCATTCAAAAATCCTTGTTCGATATTCTGCGGTTTGCCTTCAGCCGCATCAGAAAATCCCCTACCCCACCCCATGCGTCATGGCCTATGCTGCCCCCGCATGATCACCCTCGTCAGCATCCTCCTCTGGGCCTTCGCCCTCCTCGCCCTCGTACGCCTTCTCCGCAGCGCCCGCGGTATCGCCACCCCCGCCACCGCGCGCGCCCTCGCCCTCCTCGCCCTGCTCGCCATCCCGCTCCTCTTCCGCCCCCACGAACTCCTGCTCTCCGGCCAGGACCCCGGCGTCTACCTCAATTCCGCCGGCGCCTTCGCCCGCCACCAAAATCTGTTCTTCCATGACGACATGCTCGCCAGCGTGCTGCGGTCACAACGCCCCCTCTTTCTCTTCGGCCACTGGGGCTACGGCACCACCAAGGATAGCTGCCTCGACATCAAGGATTTCGAGACCGCGCGCATCGGCCCGCGCTTTCCGCCGCTCTTCCCCATCCTCATCAGCCCGCTGATGCGCACCGGTCCGCCATTTCTCGGCCTCTATATCATCCCGCTCTTCGCCATCTTCACCGGCCTCGCCCTCGCCGTGCTGGCCACGCGCCTGCTCAACCGCCCCTGGGCCGGCCCCCTCGCCTTCCTCTTCTATGCCGCCTCGCCCATGGTCGTCTGGCACGCGCGCGCTCCCCGCCCCGAAATCATCGCCAGCTTTTTCGCGCTCACCGGCTTCGCGCTCTGCCTCCACGCGTGGGAATCTCGCCCCTGGGCGCGCTGGCCCGATCTGTTGCTGGGACTCCTCTGCGTCACCCTCGCCCCCTTCTTCCATATCACCGGTTGGTTCATGGCCCTCGGCGCCGCCACCGTGATGCTGGCCTGGCTGGCCACGGGCCGCACCGACGGCCTGCTCCATCCCCCCATCGCCCTGCTCGGCCTCCTGGCCTACCTCTGGCAAACCCTGCGCATCGCCGATCAATACCACCTGCACGATCACCTCGCCCCCATCCTCGCCCACCCCCTCCTCCTCACCACCGCCCTGCTCACCCTCACCGCCCTGCCCATGGCCATCTGCCTCCTGATCCGCAAAAAAACGGGAGGGGCGCCGGCCACGGCGCCCTCATCCTCCCTCACAACCGCGCACCCCATCCTCTTCGCCACATCGTTCCTCGCGCTCTGCACCTGGCTCATCCTGCGCACCGCCCCCCCGGCGCAACGCACATTCACCGGCGACCAATACCACTACGCCCACCCCGTCGATCTGCGCCTCGTCCCCCTCTATGTCTCCTGGCCCATCGCCATCCTCGCCCTCACCGGCCTGCTCGCCATGATCCTCTCCCGCCGCCCGAACCGCAGCGCCCGCCTCGCCTTCCTCGCCTGGACCCTGCCCGCCGCACTCCTGATCGGCAACATGCCGGACTTCTTCATGACGCGCTACATGCTCACCGCCATCTTCCCCCTCCTCGCCCTCGGCCTCGCCACATTGGTCACCACGCCCCGATCGCGGGCCGCCACCCTCGCCGCCACCGCCCTCATCCTCGCCTTGTCGCTGCACAACCGCCTCACCCTCATCACCACCACCGAATACCGCGGCTTCAGCCGCTTCCTCGACTCCGTCGCCGCACCGGTTCGCGCCGAACACGGCATGCTCCTCGCCGAGTACGCGCGCCTCGCCACCCCGCTCGAACACCTCTTCGGCCTTCCGCTCTTGAGCCTCGATAACGAAACCCGCGATGATTACACCCTCGCCCTCGCCGGTTGGGAACACCTCATGACCCAACGCCCCGCGCAACCCGCATTTTTTCTCACCCCCTTCCCGCCGCCCATCAGCGAGCGCTTCACCTTCACACCCGTCTTCTCCAATACCTGCACAATCACGCGCCTCACCCCGGCCCGCTACCGCCGCCCCACCACACCGCAAACAGGCCCCCTCACCCTGTTTCTGTATCAGATGTCCCGCACACCCCCAGCCCCGCCAGCCCTGCCCTACACCCGCTGGCCCAACGCCAGCAACATGGGCCTCGTGCGCCTCTCAAAACCCCAACCAAAGAAACAATTCGTATCCGGCACCACACTCCCGGCAGGTAAACCCACAACCGTTCACCTCGCCACACCGCTCGTCTCGCACCCCGGAGACACCCTCGTACTCTTCAGCTATAATTCCGCCTTCATGTCCAGGGTGGATCGCGGCTTGTCTTGCGTCACCCTCCTGCCGCAGGGCCTCCGTCCGCGATCACCCGCAGCGCAATCCTGGACGCCACTCGGCCAGGGTTGGTCTTCCCTGACCATCGCCCTGTCTGGAACCGAACCCATCGCCGGGTTGGTGCTCCAAAGCCCCACCGGTGGCCTCGTGAGTGACCTGTGGCAAATATCTGGATCGCAGGCCACGCGCGTGGAACCATCCCACACGGACAGCCCCCACCAAGAAGTCGTCGCCTTGCCCGCCCGCGGCGTCTGGCCCACGGCGCGCGTTCTCCTGCCCGCCCCAGCACCCGCCACAACCGGCCTCGCCGCCCTGCTGGTGGCGCCTCACGGCGGGCCCACACCCCACGCGATGCCGCTTTCAGTGACACAGGCCGATGGCCAGACCGTTTGCCAAACCGCGCCCGGCGGCGCCTGGTCCTGGGTTCTCCATCCCTTGCACCCCGACCCCTCCGGATCAGCACTGACCTGGCTGGCGCTTGAACCCACCGCGGCATCCCCATCAGAAATGGATGCCGACCCAAATCTGCCCATGTTGCACCTCGCCGGCATTGCCACCCTGGCCCTGCCGCCGAATCCCCCGTAAAAACGAAAACGACTGAATACGGGGCATTTTATTGACATTTAAGGGCGGGCAGAGTACCGTGAATGACTTCTGTTTTTAATCGGAATGGTTCCTGCCTTCAGAACAAGGATCTTGTGGCATCACTGCAACGGGTGGGATTTAAAAAGTCTTTTCTGCGAAAATCGTTTTGGCGCGCGAACGCCACGATCATGCTGATCGTCGGCGTTTCCGTGGTCGTCGCGGTCATGATCATCGCCCAAATCGTCTGCGACTGACCTGCGGAGCATGCGCTGTCCAAGGTGGACCGCGGCCTCCGGACGCGGTTTCCGGATTTGCGCTTTTTGCGCTGCTAACGTTCCAATGCTTCTTTTTCCGCGAAGATTCTTAGCCACAAAAGGCACAAAACGGACTGGCGCAGTCATTGAGACTGCGCCGGGAGGATTTGGATGATCGGATCAATAGCCCAATTCCGCGGCGGAGTCTCAATGACTCCGCCGAATCCGTCTTTGTGCTTTTTGTGGCAAAATCTTTGGTTGCGGCTCTGCCGCGTTAAGCCTTTTCGCGGCAAACCCGAATGGGCTCCGGTTTCGCGTCTATTCGCGTAATTCGCGGTTTCCGTCGGTCTTGCCTCTTCCCCGCACGGATGCCGCACAAATTAATACTCGTGCTCGACCCCGGGAAAGTTTCCCGTCTCCACATCCCGCCGGTACGCCGCAAACGCGTCGGACATCGCGCGCCCCAGCTCGGCATAGCGCTTCACGAACTTCGGCGTGAACGCCGCAAACATCCCCAGCACGTCGTGCGTCACCAGAATCTGCCCGTCGCAGTGCGGTCCGGCGCCGATGCCAATCGTCGGCACCTGCACCGCCTTCGTCACCGCCTCGGCCACCGCCGAGGGCATGCCTTCCAACACCATCGCAAACACACCCGCCGCCTCCAGCGCGCGCGCATCCTCAAGAATCCGCGCCGCCGCTTCCGGCGTGCGCCCTTCCACCTTGTATCCGGTCGCGCGCACACTCTGCGGCATCAACCCGATATGCCCCAGCACCGGAATGCCGTTGTGCACGAGCGTCTCAATCAGCGGCTTGCGAAACGCCCCGCCCTCAATCTTCACCGCCCCCGCACGCGCATCCTTGATGAACCGCCCCGCATTCGCGACGGCCTCGTCGACCGACGCTTGGTACGACATGAACGGCATGTCCGCCACCACCAGCCCCTGCTTCACCCCGCGCGCCACCGCCCGCGTGTGATGCAACATCTCGTCCATCGTCACCGGCAGCGTGTCCGCATACCCCAGCACCGTCATCGCCAGTGAATCACCCACCAGAATCAGCGGCACACCCGCCTCATCCAGCAACCGCGCACTCTGGTAATCGTACGCCGTCAGGCAGGCCAGCCGCTCCTTGCCCTTCGCCCCCCGAATTTTTGCTGCCGTCCAAACCGTCATGAACGTTCGTCTCCGCCGGGAGGGGCGGCCGCCTGGCCGCCCTCTTCTCCGTGTCTCCGTGCTCTCCGTGGTAAATCCTACTTCTTCCCCTCGCCCTCCGCCCTGCCCCCTGCCCCCCTCTCCTCCGCCCTCACCACTCCCGCGTAAACAGAACCACGTCCGGTTTCACCGGTAACGCCAAAAGGATCGCCGCCACGGGCACACGCTGCCACGGCAGCACCAGGTCCGGACGCACATCCGCCAGCGGCTGCACCACAAACCGGCGTTCGTTCCAGCGCGGATGCGGCAAGATCAACGCCGCCGTCTCCATCGCCACGTCACCCGCGTAAAGCACGTCCAGATCGATGGTCCGCGGCGCATTGCGATCCGCCGAGCGCACCCGCCCCAAATCATCCTCGATACGGCGCAAGTCCGCCGCCAGCGCTTCCGGCGCCTGCGCGCTCTCGATCACAAGCACGCTGTTGAGAAAACGCTTGTCGGCAAACGCCGGCCCCACCTCCACCGGCTCGGTCTCGTACACCGGCGCGCTCGCCACCACGCGCACCCCCGCCAACGCCACCACCCGCCGCCGCGCCTCCTGCAGATTGCGCAGCCGATCCCCCAGATTGGACCCCACGCTGATGCCAAATTCCATAAGAAAACCGGGATGAGGGATGAAACCTGAAACATGAGCTTCGGACTGGCGCAGTATTTTGTTTTCGAAATCCTGCCCGAACCTCCGGTTTCAGGTTTCAGGCCTCATCCTTCCTTAAGTCCCAACACATCCTTCATTCCATACATCCCCGCCGGCCGCGCCGCCACCCACATCGCCGCGCGCAACGCCCCCATCGCGAACGCGTCCCGACTCACCGCGCGATGCGTTAACTCAATGATCTCCGTGTCCGACGCCAGCGCCACCGTGTGATCGCCCACAATGCTGCCCGCCCGCAACGCGTGAATCCCGATCTGCCCGCGCGGACGCTCCCCCGTAATCCCCTCGCGCCCGTAGCACGCCACCGCATCGAGATCCTGCTTCCGCCCCGCCGCCGCCCCCTTCGCCAGAAACAGCGCCGTCCCGCTCGGCGCATCTTTCTTGTGCTTGTGATGCGCCTCGACAATCTCAATGTCGTAATCCAACCCCAGCGCCCCCGCCGCCTGCCGCACCAGCTCCACCAGCAGATTGACGCCCAAACTCATGTTCGGCGACCACACGATCCCCGTCTGCCGCGCCGCCGCCTCCACCGCCTGCGTCTCAACCCGGTCAAGCCCCGTGGTCCCAATCACCATGCGCTTCTGGTACTGCGCCGCCAACCCGGCGTGCGTCGGTACCGCCCGATGATCGCTGAAATCAATCCAGACATCCGCCACCGCGGCACTGTCCACCGTCCCCGCCATCCCCACACCAAGCGCGCGCAACCCCGCCAGCGTCCCCACATCCTGCCCAAGATCCGGATGATCCGCCCGCTCCACCGCCGCCACTACCCGCAAATCCGGAAAATGCGCCGCACAGCGCACCAGCGCCTGCCCCATCCGCCCGCCCGCTCCCAATATGGCTATGCTTGTCATAAATGAAGTTCCGATTGCCGATTGTTGATTGCCGATTGAGGATGTTCGCCGCTCAACAATCGGCAATCATCAATCGGCAATCGGCAATTGTTAAATCAATCCTGCGTCCATCAAGGTACGGCGCAATGTTGTTTTCACCGCATCCGTCGTCGCGCACAGCGGCAGCCGGTACGTCTCCAATATCCGCCCCTGCATCGCCATCGCCGCCTTCACCGGAATCGGATTCGTGTCGATGAATAAATCGCGAAACAACGGATAGAGCCGCGCATGCAACGCGCGCGCCTCCGCCCAGCGCTCCGCCTGCACCGCCTTCACCATGCGGCTCACCAACTCCGGCGCCACATTCGAGGCCACGCTGATCACGCCCTTCGCCCCCACCGCCATCATCGGCACGGTCAAACTGTCATCCCCCGATAACACCACCAGGCCGGGACATAGATGCTGAATCGCGCTGACACGATCCACGCTGCCCGCCGCCTCCTTGATCGCCACCACCTTCGGGTGCTCCGCCAGGCGCGCCACAACGTCGAGCGGAATCTCCCGCGACGTCCGCCCCGGCACGTTGTACAGCACCACCGGCAACCCCAAATCCGCGATCGCCGCAAAATGACGATACAGCCCCTCCGCATTGGGCTTGTTGTAATAGGGCGTCACCTGCAACGTCGCATCGGCCCCCGCCGCCATCGCACCGCGCGTGAGCGTAATCGCCTCGGCCGTGGAATTGCCGCCCGTGCCCGCGATCACCTTCAGCCGCCCCTTGCACGCCCGCACCGCCACGCGCACAACTTCCTCGTGCTCTTCAAAATCCAGCGTCGGCGATTCGCCCGTCGTGCCCACCGGCACAATCCCGTCCACGCCCGACTTGGCCTGCCAGTCGATCAACGCCTCAAACGTCGCAAAATCAACCGCCCCATCCGCCCCAAATGGCGTCACAATCGCCGTAAAAGTTCCTGCAAACATACTCCCACCAACCCATTCTTCTGATCTTCCAGTCCCAAGGTCCTAAAGTCCCATGGTCCTAAGGTCCCAAGGTCCCAAGGTCCTAAGGTCCTAAGGT
Source organism: Kiritimatiellales bacterium (assembly GCA_945949405.1). GTDB lineage: Bacteria > Verrucomicrobiota > Kiritimatiellia > UBA8416 > JAIOPI01 > JAIOPI01. The sequence goes on along the minus strand of CAMFEP010000011.1, from coordinate 11,670 downwards.
CCCACAGTCCTACAGTCCTACTTCCCTTCTCACAAGGTCCTCCCACCCCTCCCGCCGCCCCACCACCCAGGCCCGATCCCCCTCCACCATCACCTCGGCCACCAGCGGGCGGCTGTTGTAGGTCGACGCCATCGCAAAACCATACGCTCCCGCGCTCATCACGGCCAGCAAATCCCCTTCACCCACCGCCGGCAAATCCCGGTCCGCCGCCAGAAAATCCCCCGATTCGCAGATCGGACCCACCAGGTCCGCATGCACCGTGGCCGCCGTCTGCGCCACCGCGCGGATTTCATGATACGCCTGATAAAGCGCCGGCCGGATCAAATCGCTCATCGCCGCATCGATAATGATGAATTTCTTGGATGGGTTGTCCTTCACGTACTGCACGCGCGTCACCAGCACCCCGGCATTGCCGCACAGATACCGCCCCGGCTCCATCACAATCTGCAACCCAAGCCCCTCCAGCAACGGCACCACACGCTCGGCATACGCCACCGGGTCGAGCGCCTGATCCTCCGGCTTGTAACGAATCCCAATGCCGCCGCCGATGTCCCAATACCGGAACGTCGGATAGAGCGCCTTCAAGCGCAGGCACAATTCACGAATCTTGGCGGCTGCATCATGAAACGGCTGCGCCGTCAGAATCTGCGAGCCGATATGCATGTGCAGCCCGGCAATTTCAATGTTCGGCAGCGCCGCCGCCAGCGCATACGCCTCGAGCGTGCGCCCCGCGTCGATCCCGAACTTGTTCTCTTTCTTGCCCGTGCTGATGTATTTGTGCGTGTGCGCCTCAACATCCGGATTGATCCGGAACGCAATCCGCGCCGTCGTCCCCATCTCCACGGCGCAGGCCGAAATACGCCGCGCCTCGGGCTCGGACTCGACCGTGAAACACAAAATCCCCGTGCGCAGCGCGTAACGAATTTCGTCCGCGGTCTTGCCCACGCCCGCAAAAACAATGCGCGCCGGATCCGCCCCCGCCCGCAGCGCCCGGAATAATTCCCCGCCGGACACGATGTCCAGCCCCGCCCCCTCGTCGAGCAGCGTGCGAATCACCGCGCCGTTGGAGTTGGCCTTGATCGCAAAGCAGATCAGCGGCTTGACCCGCTGCATCGCCGCCGCCAGCCGCCGGAACTGCGTCTGCAAATGCGTCTTGCTGTAAATGTACAGCGGCGTGCCGTACGCCTCCGCCAGCCCCCGCACCGCCACCCCCTCCACAAACAATTCGCCATTCTTATATGTAAAAACATCCATGTTGATTTGGCCCCGTTCTCGCGAGGGGCATGCAATAACAAAGCCCCCCGATGGAGTCAACGCCCGCCCTGTCACAGCGCTCTACGAGCGCCACCCCCACCCGCCCCTTCGTTCCCCGCTTCGTGTACTTCGTGCCCTTCGTGGTGAATTCCTGTCCCGCCCGCTCACGCCCCCGGCTTGATCAACGGATACAACTCCGCGATGAATCGCTTCAGCCCCTCCGCCCCCTCACCGGATCGCCCCGGCCGGTCCGCCGACACCGACACATACGCCCAGCGACGATGCACCCCATGCACCACACCGTCCCACCCCGTCCACAACAGCCGCTGCAAATGGTAGGGCGTCTCACGCTGCCGCGACACAAACCAGTACGCGTACTGCGCCTCGCCCCCGCCCGCCGCCCCCGCACGCGAAATATTCAGGCGCTTCACCGCCAGCGCTTCACGACGCCCCAACGCCACAGGCATCACCGTCTCCGCCGTGATCGAAAACCCCTGCGCCACGAGGCACACCTGCGGCGGGTGTATGCTCTGGCGGCTCACACCCGAAATCACCACCGCCACCGTGAAGGCCTCGCCGCGATCGTTCGTATATTGCTTGCGCAAGACCGAGGTGTCCGCCGGTAGAACGCGCTTTTCCGCCAGCGCCATCGTGTCGAGCCCGCACCCGCATGCCGGACAAACCACCGCCTCCGCCAGATCATCCCGCCGAAAACCCCGCCCGCACTGATCGCTCTGGCAAAAAAGAAATTCCACCCCCCGGTACGCCCCCACGCGCGCGGGCAGCGCCTCCGCCAGCGGCGCGGCGTCGTCAATCCGCACTCGCCCCGTCAGCGCCAGCGTGCCCCAAACCGCCGCCAGCAGCACGATCACCGTCAGGTACGCCTTGCGCATGGTTCCTGTAATCGGTAGGGCGGGGCCGCCGGACCCGCCGTCCGAACCAGCCTCCGGCGCCAGGTCGGGCGGGGCCGCCGGACCCGCCGTCCCTGCTCCCGCCACCACGGTCTCCACCTCCGTGGGCGCGTGCCGTTGCAACAATCTCCCCGTTCCCGTCATCAGCACAATCGCGGTCACGAACAGCATGTAGCCCGAAAAATCATGATACAGGCGCATGGCCATCTCCGGCCCCATGCCCTCCGCGACGAGCGCAATCGTGACGATGCGCACGACATTGGCAACCACCGCCATCGGCACCGACAGCACAAAGAGCAGCCACTTGCGCCCCACCGTCGGCTGCGTCAGGTACGCGTAGGGCGCCGCCAGCGCCGTCATCACCACCAGCGACCGCAGCCCGCTGCACGCATCCGCCACATCAAAATTAAACCCGCCCCCCGCCGCCGAATATATCGCCGTCCCGATGCGCGTGGACTGAATCATCAGCCCGTTTAAAATAAATGCCGCGCAGGTGCTGGTCATCAACCGCAAATTGAAGGTCAGATACACCAGCGCATACGACGAAAAGCACAGCAGCAGGTACCCGGCCGGGAATGCCAGCAGCTTGGCCACCCGCCAGCCATACACAAAAAACGGCACGGCCCACAGCACCCCGCTGAAGGCCACCAGGGAAATCCGCGGCTGCTGCGCACGATACGCCATCCAGTGCAACACCAGCGCGGCAACCAACACCCCCAACCCGGCCCACGATACACGCTTTTCCGCCGCGCACAGCTCACGCCGCTTCCACCAGATCGCCCACACACTGATCAGCGGCATCATCCAGGCATGCGCATAATCCCCGCCCGCCGCCGACCACTGCCCGCCAACCATGCGAAATAACGAGTGATTGGCCCCGGCCCCCACCGACGCCACCCCCATCACATGAAAGAGCCCCCCCACCAGCGCCGCCACCACCAGCCCCAACGTCACATGCAACCAATTCGCGCGAGTCAGCATCATAGAAGCCTATCCCACCCCCCCCACCCAAAGCAAGACAGCCCGTGCTGAACAAACCGCAGAATATCGAACAAGGAACCGCGGAATCACGAAGTCCGGACCTTCGAAATTCAAAATTCAAAATTCGGCAATCTGCGGTTGCCGAAAAACTCACCCCGTCCCCGCCACCAAAGTTCCGCCCCCCTGAACCCTGCCCCCTGACACCCGCCCCCCCGGCAAAATGCCCTTCGCAACCACCCCCGCCTTCCGCTACTCTGCCCGCCTGTGAATGCGCCTCGCACCAGCAACCCTGCCCGCCTCTACCTGCTCGCCGACGTCCTCTCCGTCATCGCCGCCTATTACACCACCCTCTTCATCCGCTTCAGCAACCCCTGGGGCGAACAACTCTTCACCTGGATCAACCGCACCCTCGGCGTGCGCGAAACAGGCGCCGTCGACGATCTGTTCCGCGCCTTCTACGTCGATAGCGCCCCGCGCATCATTTCCCTGCTGATCCTCGTCCTCTGCGGCCTCTACACCTTGCGCGACCTCTATGCCGACCGCCTCTTCCTCCGGCGGCGCTCCGCGGTCTGGACCATCCTCGTCTGCAACGTCATCGCCCTCGTGATCTTCTACACCTACTTCTACCTGCAACGAAACGTCTTCCACCCCCGCAGCATGTTCGTCAGCATGCTCTTCCTGAACGTCGGCTTCGCCTCCACCCTGCGCGCCTGGCTGGATCGCCTGCTGCGCACCCTGCGCATTCGCCACGGCATCGATCGCTGGCCCGTGATCGTCATCGGACGCAACCGCGACGCCGACCGCATCCTCGAGATCATCGCCTCCAGCCCCGAGCACGACATGGCCCTCGCCGAACAGCTGGACGCCACGCCCGGCGAATCCTTCGCGTCACTCCTGGCGCGCACCCGCGCCTCCGTCACCCGCCACCACGCCCAAATAATGATCCTCGCCGACGCGCGCTGCCCCCTCAATCAGATCATGCAGTTTCTCGAACTGGCCGATGAACTCGGCATCGCCGCCAAGATCCTCTCGCGCGAACTCGACATCTTGCTGACGCGCGCGCGCATCGAGGGCGACCTGATCCACGGCACCCCCCTCGTGCATTTCGCGGCGCCATCCTCGTCACACCTCTACGAACGCTTGAAACGCATCGTCTCCTCGGTGCTGGCCGCCCTCGCCGTGCTGGCGCTCGCCCCCGTCATGGCGCTGGTGGCCCTCGCCATCCGCCTCTCCGGCCCCGGCCCGGTCTTCTTCATGCAGGAACGCATCGGCGTGAACCGCAAACCGTTCCGCATGTTCAAATTCCGCACGATGATTCACGGAGCCGATGAACAACGCGCGGACCTCGAGTCCCATAACCAGTCCGGCGCGGCCTTGTTCAAGATGCGCAATGACCCGCGCATCACCCGGATCGGACGCTTCCTGCGGCGCTACAGCATCGATGAACTGCCCCAGTTGCTCAACATCGTGCGCGGTGACATGACCCTCGTCGGCCCGCGCCCCCTGCCCCAGCGCGACTTCGCAAACTACTACGAAGACTGGCACTACGGCCGCCACCACGGCCTGCCCGGCCTGACCTGCCTCTGGCAGGTCTCCGGCCGCAGCGAATTGGACTTTTCCAGCATGTGCATCCTCGATGTCTATTACCTGCGCAACCAAAGCCCCGTGCTCGATCTCAAGATCCTCTGGCGCACCATCTGGGTCGTCCTCTTCGCCCGCGGCGCGTACTGAATCACCGATGAAATCGCCGGCAACACCTGGCAGGCAGAAAACCGTTCTGATTCTCCTCGGCCTCTTGATCGGATCGGCCACCGCCGAGATCTATTGCCGGTTCGTCCGCCCCCATAATGCCTATCGTGACGTCTCCCATTTTCTAACCTCATAGGCCTATTGCGTTGATCCTGACCTGGGCTACCGCCCGCGCATGGGACCAGGATTTGAATACACGACGGCGGGAACGCTGACAAATGCCCTGCCCCTGGCGCGCCGCCCGGGCTTCCAACGCGTGTTGTTCGTGGGCGATTCGGTGACCGCACGGGCAACGCTGGTGCGCCCCCTGTCTGCCAACCTCACCACCGGGACAACGAACGTGCACGAAGTCTTCAATGCCGGTGTCGAAGGCTATGATTTTTGGCAGATCACGCAATACTTTCTCACATACAATCAAAGCGTTGCCCCCGACCATGTGATCTACACCCTGCACAATAACGACCTGTTTTTCTTGTTGCCCGTGGTCTCGTTCGACACGGGCAACGCAATCATCTTCGGCCCGCCCAACGGCCCGCACGAAATCCGCCTGCCTCCCCTCTTGGGCCGTTCTGACATCTGGCGCCGCCTCGCGATTCGACGATGGAAGCATGCAGAAGTGCGCGCACGAACGGCCGCATTCAGGGATGATCTGGAGCATTTTCACCGCACGCTTTCAGCGGACGGGATCGAACTCTCGATCGTACTTTTTCCCGTGCTCAAACCCCTTGACCAATGGACGGACGAAGAGCGCCGCTCACGATCAGCGTCGCTGGCCGCCTTGGCCGCCCTGAAGATCCGCTATGTCGATGTATGGCCCGCGCTTGAACGCGCGATTGACGACGGGACCGTGCTTTCCGAAACGCCGGGGGACATCTGGCACCCCAGCGAAGAACTGGCACGGCAATTTGTACTAGAAATACAGTCGTCCGGAATCTTGAACCGGTGACGGCGCTCCGCGCCGTCACCGGTTCAGAGCCCGCGGTAAATTTCCGCCGTTTCCCGCGCGCAACGCTCCCATGTGAATGGCGCGGCCTGCAGTTTCCCGCGCGCAATCCATGCGTCGCGCTGCGCCGAATCCGACGCCAGCTCCCGCATCGCCTCCGCGTACGCCGCCGGTGTGGCCTCGCACCAGCGCACGGCCTCCCCACCGATTTCAGGAAGGCTGGCCACGCGCGAGCAGATCACCGGACACCCCGCCTGCATCGCCTCGACGAGCGGCAGCCCGAACCCCTCATACTTGCTCGGGAACACCAGCGCGATCGCGCGCCGGTAGAGCCAGGCCAGCACCGCATCCGGCAGGTGGCCGAGGTAGCGCCAGTCCGCCGGAGGCGCGCCTTCGCGCGCCACGGCCGGCCAGCGCGCACCCACGATCAGCAACGGCGGCAGATGCTTGCCCGCCGCGCGGGCAACAGCGTAGGCCTGGCGCAATAGCTCCAGATTTTTCCCCGGCTCCAGCGAACCGACAAAAAGCAGGAATTCCCCCGGCACGACAAAATCCGGCGCTACCGGCGGCGGCAGGTGATCGCCCCCTTCATGCACCACGCAAAGTGACGCCGCCGGCAAACCCAGCAGTTCCATGGCTTCGTCCGCCGTGAACCGGCTCACGCAAATCAGCCGCTGCGCACGCACAAGCCGGTTCAAGTGGCGCGGCCCCATGATCCGGCTCCAGCGCCGGTAGCGCTCCGGATGCCGCAGCAGCGCCAGATCATGCAACGTCACCACATGCCGGATGGTCGCCGGCGGACTCACCAGCGGCAACGCCGGGGAATGCAGAAGATCGATGTTCCGCCGCACCAGCTCGCGCGGGGCTTGCAGTCGACTCCAGATGATCTCACGGAAAAACGTCTTCGCCGCGCGCATCGGCTGGCGATAGTCGAAGTTTTCGACCGGCCAGGCCAGCTCGGTCAGATCCAGGGTTCCCGGCGGAAGACGGCGCAACCCCGCCAGCAGGTTCCGCACATAGCGCGCAACCCCGGCCTTGCTCACATAAAGCGCATTGGTATCAATTGCCAGCCGTTGCACACTGACTCCATATTGCAGCGCCCCATCCTTGCCCCGCGGGCTGCGCACTTGCCCCACCGCATGCCATCGGGCATCATCCGGCGACGACACCCACGTATGAGCCTTTTAGCATATCTGCTGGCCACGTTCCCGGCAAACCTGCTTGAACCATGAATGCCCGCCCCAAACTGCTCGTCGTCTCCACCCTCGTCCATCCCCGCAGCGGCAGCGAACCGGGCATCGGCTATCAATGGTGCCGCAGCCTGCTCCGCCACTTCGATGTTCATCTCGTCAGCGGACGCCTCTGTCACGACGATCTGCAGGGCGATCCCTTGCGCGACCAACTCACCCTGCACCCCACCCCGCTCGATCCGCCGCGCAACGAAACGGGCTGGCGCTTTTATATGCGCTACCACGCTTGGTGCCGCCACCTGCCCGCATTTCTGAACAGCGTGTCGCACACCATCAACCCCATCGGCCTGCACCACCTGAACCTCGGCTCGTTCCGCGTGTTGCCCCGCTACGACCGCCTCGGCCACCCCTACACCCTCGGCCCCATCGGCGGCGGCGAATATGCCCCGCTCCCCATTTTAAGGCGCATGGAAATACCGCTCGCCCCAAAACTCATCGAAGCCCTGCGCCGCCCCATCAACCAAACCTTCACCTGCCTGCCCGCGCTGCGCGCCGTCGTCACCCACAGCCGCCGCGCCCTCGCAACAAGCCCGGAAAGCGCCGCGGTGCTGCGGCGCATGGGCGCGCGCGACGCACGCATCACCTGGCCCGTGGCTCTCGCGGATCGCCCCTCCGCCCGCTCCGCCGCCGAAGCACGACCGCACCAGAGAGACACACTCCGCGCCGGTCTGCGTGTTGTATTTGGCGGCCGCAACGCCTGGTGGAAGGGCGGCACACTCGCGGCGCAACTCGTCCTGAAGATGCGTCAGGCGGGAATTCCCGCAACGCTGGACGTCTATGGCGAAGGCAGCGTGTCCCGCCGCATGCAGACGATGTTCATCGCGGCGGGCATGCCCGATGGCATCCGCCTCAAGGGCTTTCGCCCCTACGCCGAAATGCTACAGGCACTCGAACAGGCCCACGTGTTTGTCCTGCCCAGCCTGCACGACTCCTCCGGCTTCGCCCTGCCGGAAGCCTATCAACACGGTCTCCCCGCCTTCACGCTGGGCTTGGGAGGACACCGCACCGCCTCCTGCCCCGCCGCCGGCGTGAATGGGTGCGAATCCGGCCTGGACGATTGGTATCGACGTTGCATCGACACCGCGCGGCAATGGCAAAACGATCCCGCCTCCTGGCTGTCCGCCTCCACCGCCGCCCGCCACCACTACGAAACCCACCTGAACGAATCCGCCCTCGACCGCACCATCGACACCCACCTCGTCAGCGCGTACCTCTGACCAAACCCTTCCCCGCGTCCGCTCCGCGCCTTCATATCCACCCGCCATCGCGCCGTCGCGGCGCGGTGGCTCCGACGGCAACCGCGGCGTGCGTTTGGCTGCCCGCGCAGCGCGGGATGCGAATCTGGAATGGCAGATTTGCCCCGAGCGGGCGCGCTCCGGAGTCGGCGCTATACTCCGGTATGCGCCGACTCCGGGAAGCGTCCGGGCGGGGCGAAGATGCCTTTCCAGATTCGCACCAAACGCACGTCGCTTCTGTCATGCCCCGGACTTGCAAATGAACCGCCCCAAGCCCCCTCGGCGCTCGAGCAACCAGAACCCCACCGCCGCCACCGACAACCCCGCCGCAATCCCATTCATCACCGGCGACGTCTCAAACGTCCGCAAATGCCCAAACACAACAAACGCATAAGCCGCCTGCACCGCAACCGCAATCACCGCCGCCCACCGCCGCCCTGCCTGCCACAGCCCCCCCACAAACGCCGCCGCATAGATGCAAACCGGCACGTAAAGGACCTCCATCACCCGCAGCGTATCCGTGGCCAAAAACGTCGCCGCCACCGCCACCAGGAACAGCCCCACGAACGCGCGCAATTCCCCGCGCGTGCCCTGACGCACCAACCATGCCCCCGCAAACACAAGCGCAGGCCCCCACGCCGCATAAATGCGCATCGCATGCTTGGGCAAACCACCACTGTATTGCAGCACAAACGCCAGCAACGCTTTTGGCGTCATGCTGTCATAACTCAACGCGCCGGGCTTCACAGGAATCGCCCAATGCGTGAACACGAGAAACCCCAACGCCCCAACCGCGAGCACCACCAATGACCACCACCCATAACGCGCACCACCGGTGGTCGTGCGCAAGGCATCAGTTTCGCGGGGGTGTTGTAGGGGCGTCGCTTGCGACGCCCGCGGGCGCCGACAAGCGGCGCCCCTACATGACTGGCCCATTACGGGCGTCCCCGCAAAAACCTTGTCGAGCCACAGCGCCGGCAACAGGATCAGCATCAGCTCGTGTGCCAGCATCCCCACCGCCACCAAAGCGAGCAGCAGCAGCACGGACGCACAGCGCACGGAAACCACATAGGCCACCACCAACAGCAACAACATCGGGGCATCGGCACGTATCCCCGTGGTCGCGTAATAAACAAACGGAAACGACAGCCCCCAGAACGCACAAGCCAACAACCCGGTCGCCCGCAAACCACTCACCCGCGCCGCATGCACCCCCAGCACCCCGCCCGCCAACACCAGGCACGCTATCGTGACGATAAAAAAACTCCCATCCATCCCCCACGGCAATACCCGCGCCAGCAGCGGCGTCAGCACCCGATACCCAAACGGCGCCGCCGCAGGCTCCCCCCGATAAATCTCCACGTAGTGCGCCCCATCCGCCAAAATCTCCCACGGCTCCCCCACCGCCAGCCACAACGTGGCAAAGCTCCCCGCCAACAAACACGCCATCAAAAATAGTTTCCCCAACCGCCTCATCGTTAATGTTACCCAACGGTCATCACAATGGAGGGTCGCGCTTGTCGCGACCGCCCGACCCCATGTGTCAGTTGAAAAACTTCGTCAGCCCTGACGGGCTCTACTCCAATATGTGCGGAACACCAGGAAAACCCGTTAGTAGTAACGCCGTAAGGCGTGCTCGCTTCGCGGTGACTGCCGTTTTCAGCGTGCAGCTACCCCACCCCCAACGCCCGCCGATACACCCCAACAATCTTCTGCACCGATTCCCCAAAATCATACCGCCGCATCAACGACAACCGAATCGCCTCAATGTCCCCCGCCCCCATCCCCAGCACCTCATCCATCGCCCGGAAAAATGAATCCGCCCCTGCCCCATCCCACCCCCCCGGCGCGCCATCCATCACCTCGGCCATCGCCGACACCGCGCGATAGCACACCGGCATCCCCGCCCCATACGCCTCCACCAGCGGCAGCCCAAATCCTTCGATTTCGCTCAGAAACACCAGCGCGCGACTGGTGCCAAACAACTCCCCCATGCGCGCATCCGATACGCGCCCCTCACAGCGCACATCCAAATGCGCCGCAAAGGGCCAGTTATGGGAGGGGGCACAACTGTCGCTCGTGGGGGCGGGCTTCCATGCCCGCCCATTTCCTGCATTCCTGCTTTCCTTAGAGGTCCACTCTTCGCATCGCACATCCAAATGCGCCAAGTCCCTCAACCCCGTAATCACCACCGAGAGCCTCCGCCCCTTATGCTTCGCATACGCATCCAACAACGCCAGCGTCTCCGCCGTCGCTTTGTGCGGCGCCCGCGACCCAATCACCAAAATCTGCTCCTGGCGCACCCTCGCCGGCGTCGCCGCCGCGACCATCTGCGCCGGATGCACCACCGTGACCTTGCGCGCCACGCCCGGAACAATCGCCGCCAGTCCCGCCGCGCTGTCGTGGGAAAGGGTCAGAATAAAATCCGCCCGCCGCAACGAGCGCCGCATCATCCAGTCAAAGTAGCGCCACTTCCATGTCGCCCCCGCCTCCGGATGCTGCCGGCAATAATACTGCGTGATGGTGTCATGCAGGCTGGCAATGATCGGAATCCCGCGCGGCGGCACCAGCGGCAACCAGCCCTTGGGATAATGCACCGCGTCAACACGATCGTGCCGCGGCAACTCCCGCGCCAGCACATGATCCGCCCAAATCCGCCGCGTGCCTTTCCCATATGAACCGGGCAGGCACCGCACCCGCATCCAGCTCGGACACGCGCGCGGCACAAAGTCCCGCACATTGGCCTCCGCCACCCACAGCACCACGCCAAACCCGGGATCCGGCAAGGCAGCAAGCGCCGCAATCAGATTCCCCGTGTAGCGATAAATCCCCAGCGAGGAGGTCGTGCGCGCATCCTGATCAACCCCGTAAATGCCCAGCGTTTTCAAAACACAATCCTCAAATCAAGAACCCGCAACGAATTGACCACGGATGGCACGGATACCACGGATTCCGACACATTATCCGTGTCATCCGTGAAATCCGTGGTTGCTCCGAATGGAAGGCGCTTGGCCGCGCGTAGCCTTTTACGGCCCACTGCTGGTCTGCGGCTGGGGATCCAATCCCGCCGCCACGGCGATGGCCGGCGTCGGCTCTGGGCTCACCGCCACGGCGGATTCCTCCGAAACCTCTTTCGTTTTGGCCAGCCCTTCCAGCAGCATGGCCAGGAAGAGGAAGGTGGGAAAGTAATTCTGCACATCGCCGCCCACAGTCAGAAAGAGAAAGCTTTGATTGGCGAACATGGCCAGCACCAGCCGGTACATTCGCGCCATGTGCGGATCCTGAAAGTCGCCGCGCAAGATACGGAAATGCGTACGGAACGTCGTCCAGAAGAAACACAACCCCAC
>CAMFEP010000010.1 GCA_945949405.1 Kiritimatiellales bacterium | reverse complement strand
ATGATCACTCCGGCCGATCTGCCCAAAAGCGCGAGCTGGGGTCACGCCACCGGTTGATTCCCCGCGTGGCGCATGCCGGCGGCGTCCGGGTCCCGCTCAGAGCGGGAAAAAGCCAGAGGCGCCGGACCACCACTTGATCCCCAAAGAGGCGCAGTTTTTCGACTTGATGGATCGCCGGCATGGAACACGCATGCGATGAAGTTTGCCACGACTGCCTCGACAAGCTCGAGACCACGGTCATTACGCCCTTCGACCGGGAGGATATTCATCAACTGGTGCTGCGGCTCGATGACGTGATCGACATGGATTGTGGGGACGCGGGTGTTGCGTCCCGCCGCCGCCCTTATGGGGGCGCTCTTTGTGTGGGTGATTCCGTTTTTCCGCCGGTAAGGGCGGCTGGCGCGATCATTAACGCAGCACCCTGGCCAGCAACCACTCGGCAATCGTGTCGGCGCCGTTTGGCGTGCTGTGTGGCCGGCGGGGCAGGTGCAGCGCCTTGGGTAATGCCTCCACCCAACGCCCGCTGGCAAGTTCATCGTGTATCACATGCAGACACGGCATTTCCTGGCGCACGAAGGCTTCCAGTTTTTGGGATTCAGGAAATTGCGGGCGAGTCAGGTAGGCGAAGGGCACGCCGGCGTGGTAGACCTCGGCCAGGGTGCTGTACCCCAGTTTGCCGACCACAAGGTCGCAGGCATGCACGAGATCGGGGTGATAATATTCGGATGTGGTGGGAAGGATGATCGTGTTACCACTCCGATGCGCGGGGGCTTGTCCGCCGACCAGAAGAAAGGTGCATTCGGACGCTTCGCGCAAGCGGGCCAAAGCGGGAGACTGGGCGCCGATCAGGCTGCCGGTGAGCAACACGAGTTGTGTATTGGGAGGCAGGCCAAGGTGTAGGCGAATCTCGCCGCGTGGTGTGCGCGGCCTGCGGCTGACGACACCCGCTTGGAACGCTGATGACGCCGGGAGGCACACGGGCGCGGTTTGCAAGTGGTGATCCGCTTGTGCGAAAGCCGCGCGCATCTGTTCAACGAATGGTTGCAGGCGCGCGTCCTGGTGCGTATAGCCGGCATAGATCCAGTCCCACGTAAAATTTTCAATAAGGACTGAGGGAATCCCGGCACGACTGGCGACGGCAAGGCCGAGCGGGGCGATGTCGCACAGGACAGCGCGGCACCCCCGCGCGCGCAGGGCGTTGGCCAGCGGCGCGACGCGGGCCTCGTCGAAGGGGAGGAAGCGATCGAGTTCCGCGACGGTGGCGGCGACATCTTCTTCGAGCGGGTTTTTCTGGACCATGCCGAGGTCGGTGCGCAGCGCGTGATATGTGAAGGGCCCGATGCGTGACTCCGCAAAGAAATGAGCCGGCACCAGGGTGTAGAGATCGGTTTCCAAGTCGGGGTGGCGGTCATGCAGCGCACCCAGAATGGCGGCGGTGCGGGCGGCGTGTCCCATGCCGTGCGGAGAAACAAAGCAGGCGATGCGCATGGTCAGGCGGCCGGGGTGTTGAGGACGTGACGGATCAGCGCGTCGCGTTCTTCCGCGATGGCGCCGTTGGGCATGGATTTGCCTGCGCGGTTGTACCAGTAGGCGGCGTTTTCCGCGTCACCCTCGTCGCGGTGCAGATGCGCGTGAATCCAGCTGCCGTCCCGCGATTCGATCGCCTGCGCCAGGACGTGGGCCGCGGCCCATTCTCCCCGGGCGGCACGCCACAACGCCTGCAAGGGCGGCGGCATGCTGGCGGGTGGCGCCGCGTGTTTTTTTAAACTTTGTTGAAATTCGTCGAAGGTCATGCGTGGTTTTCTAGCGGAAGTTCGGGCGCGGGTCGAGGATTGCCCGCGCGCGGAGCGCCCGGGCCACCCAAAGACGGTGGTGCGTCCATGTCGTGCTTCATTGAACCCGATGCTACCCCGACAGGCCCAGAAGGAGAAGCAAAGCCCATCGGGTGACGCATAAACCCTTGAAAAACTGTTCAATCATTCACGGTTCGCGTATCATTGACGGTCATGAGCCGGGATATTCACCGTGCGCGAATCCTGCCGGAAAATGACCGGCCGCAAGCGCAGAATGCGCCCGCATTCGAATTCATGCAGGCGCACGAGCCGCAGGCGTTTTGCCAGCAGATCGGGCTGAATTGGATTGCCGCGCTGGAGTTGCATCGCACGGGTTTGCTGAGTTTCGATCCTCGCGCGGTCACCAGCCTGACACGAAGCCAAGAGGCGGAGGTGCACTTTTTGGGGCGGCTCGCGGCGGCGGGCTGTTGCGCGAGCGTCATGGCCACCTTGCTCAAGGGGCTTGAAAAGCCCTACACGTACAACCTTGATCGCATGTACTACGACTGGCATTCCCGCCAATGGCGCTTGCTGGAAGACACGGAGCACATCGAGGAGAACCTGGAAGGTTGGCTCAAGGAGTTGGTTGATTGGGGAGACGCGCCCGTGTTGGAGCATGTGCGGGCGATGGTGGAGGGTGCATTGCTGGAATTGCAGGCGCGACAGCGCGCGATCAATGCGCGCCAGCATGAGGGAATCAAGATCACCCGGGGGCGGGGTGCGGGCCTGTAGCCGCTTCGGCCGCCTGGTGCATCGCCAACCGCAGGGCCTCACGTTCCCGCCCAAGTTCCTGTAGCAGGAAGCGCAAGGTCCAGTCAGCATTCGCGGGTGTCAGCGCGGCCCAGAGCGCCTGTGCCAGTCCCGCCTCCCGGTGTGCGCGCATGACGTGGTGCAGCGTGGCCTCGGTGACGCCCGCCACCACGATGGCGCGCGTTGTCCCCGGCGTTTCATTTTGGCCGGTGGCGTGCGGCATGGTGGCCAACTCGCGCAGTGTACGATCTGCCAGGGTCGCGGTGGCGAAGAGCATGGGCAGCGAGCCCAGACCGTTCTGTGCAAGTATTTGCAGAAGCCGGGTTTGCTCGGCGGTGTTATGCCCGCACACGATCAGCGCAACCGGGCCGAAGAGGCGGCGCGCATCGTCTTCGAGCGGGCGGAAGGTTCCCGTATTTTCCGTCATGAGCGTGCCGGATCTGCGCCTATTCGGCGACCGAGTGATCGTCAACATGAAGCGGGCGGGGAGACTCCCAATCGCCGGCGTAGGCGCGTTCGCGGATGGCCTCCTCGTTCATCTCGATGCCCAGCCCTGGCGTTCTGGGAAGATCGAGATATCCTTCCAGGATGTTGAATGGGGTGGCGAGAAATCCGTGGCCCACGTCCCACTTGTTGGGCATCCCCGGATGTTCCAGCATGAGGAAATTCGGGATGCAGGCGGCAATTTGCAGGCTGGCGGCGAGAGCGATCGGGCCGTGCGCGTTGTGCGGGGCGATGCTCACCGAGTACGCTTCGGCCATCGCGGCAATTTTGCGTGTCTCGAATATGCCGCCGGCATGGCATACGTCGGGTTGCAACACCGCCACCGCGCGCTGTTCGAGGACATCGCGCATTTCCCAGCGGGTGAAGAGTCTTCCGCCGGTGGCGATCGGGACGGTGGTGCTTGCGGCGATACCGGCGATGGCGCGCATATTTTCCGGGGGGCAGGGGTCCTCGGCGAAAACGATGCCGTACGGTTCGAGCAGAGGCAGCAGGCGCCGGGACATGGCGGGGCTCAAGCGTCCGCGAAAATCCACCGCCACGTCCACCGTGCGCCCCACTTCCTGGCGGATGGCGGCGATGCGTGCCACCGTTTTGTCAAGAAACTCCGGAGTGTCGATGGTGCGCACGGCGCCTTCAATTGCCGTTTTGACGGCGGAATAGCCCTTCACGCGCAGGCCCTTGGCCTGGAAGGCTGCATCCTGGGGCGAGGCGCCGCCGCAGTGGGCGCACATGCGGATGTGCGTGCGGCAAGCACCGCCAAGCAGATCGTATACCGGTACGCCCAGGGCCTTGCCTTTGATGTCCCACAGGGCCTGCTCAATGCCACTGATGGCGCTAATGAGGATCGGCCCGCCGCGTTCGTGGGTGCTGCGGTACATGAGCTGCCAAAGGTGTTCGATGCGCCCGGGATCCTGGCCAAGCAGCAAGGGGTGCAACTCCTCGATGGCGCGGGCCACCGTGCGGGCGCGCCCGTCCACGATCGGCTCGCCCCAACCCACGAGTCCCGCGTCGGTGGAGATTTTTAAAAACATCCAACGCGGTTTGACAAAGAAGTTTTCCAAGGCGGTGATTTTCATGTGCTCCTCACAGCATGTCGCGGTAGGGGACGGGCACGCGATAGGCGCGCGCGGTGGCATCGATTTCCGGGATGAGCGCCGGGTTGCCCGTGCGAGCGTGCTCGCCGAGCAGGTGATAGATTTTCTGACGCGCCCAGGTCTGGCGCAAATCCTCGTCCTCTTCCGCGGGAGCATCCTGCAAATTCAGATCGAAGATCATGTCGCATTTTTTGGCGGCGGCCTGCCCGGTGGCCTGGAGCACGACATGACCGAGGGCGCGTGGGTAGCGGCCATACAACACCAGCGGCCGGTCGCGGAACAGGTTCATGGTCTGCACGGGATAGACTTCGCAGCGGGTCGATTCGGCCACCTGCAGGCCGACTTCCGAAAGCACCGGGTTGCGCACTTCCTCGCTGATGCCGCGCAAATCCTTGGGGATGTCCCAGCGTCCACGCGTGACCACGCGCGAGTCGCCGCGGTTGCTGAAGCTCAAGAGGTCGAGCAGGTACAGATAGGCTTGCGGTGTGGTGCCCATGGTGAAGATCGAGATGGCGCCGCGGTTGGCCTGCGTGAATTCGCGAATGATCGCGGCGCCGTCGGTGAGGCCCGTGGTGGCGTGTCCGTCGCTGATCAGGATCACAATCACGGGACGGCCCGGCTGCACGGTGAAGTTCAGCGCAGCGCGAATGGCGGTGAAGATGTCTGTTTCGCCTTGCGACTGCAATCCCTGCACGAACTGCTCGGCGCGTGCGAGGGAGGCGGGGGAGTTGGTCATCCAGCCTTCGAAGCAGGATTCAACCTGGTCGCGGAAGGCCACGATGTTGAAGCGGTCCTCGGGGCCGATCAGGGGCAGGCTTTCGGTCAGCCCCTGGCGGCAGAAGTACAGGCGTTGTTCGGAGAGGCTGGCGGAGCAATCCTGGACGAAGAGCACGTCCTTCGGCAACACGGGCAAGGCCTCCTCGCTGCGGCGGTTGATCTCGACACGGAAGTAGGCGTAATCGGGTTCGTGCTTGCTGGCAAAGGTGGTGATGCGCGCGGTCAGCAGGGCCTCGATGGGCTGCAGGTCAGTGACGTCGGCGGCGGTTTCCGCGAGCACGCCGCTGCCGCTGCGCGCAATGGGGTCGGGGGGTGCGGGGATGTCGGGGCGGGTGGAGGCCACGCTGGTGACGCGGCGCATGATGGCGGCGAGGCCAGGCTTGGCCATGGTGCCGTCGGCGCCATTTTGCACGGCGGTGGGGGGCGGGGCAGCGGGCTTCGCGGGATAGACCACATCGGAGGCGGCAAGCACGCGCTCGATGCGCGGAATACGCCGGCGTTCGCGGGCGGCGAGTTCGTCGCGCACGGAGGCACGCTCCACCTTCACGATTTCCTGGCGCGGCTGCCAGGCCTCGACATCCGGCGGGAGGTCCAGTTCCGGAAGCGTGGGTGCCGGCGCGAGGTCGCGGTCGTACACCGCAGGCGGGGGCTCGATGTTGCCCCGGTCGATTGGCGCTTCCAGATCCACGGCCTGTTGGACCCGCGCGGCGGGCTCGCCGCCGGCAAAGGCGCGCGCGCTTTCGGCGTGGCGCATTACGGGTGGTGATGGTTCGCGGTTCACATCCTGTAGATGCATGGGCGAATCACGCGGCACTTCGTCATTCAATAACTGCTGCCAGAAAGGCACGTTCACGGGACTAAACGCGAGGGCGAGCAGCAGTGCGAGGTGGATCAGCACGGAGAACAGTGCCGAGGCGGTGGCAAACTCCGTGCGCCGCTTATGAATGCTTTGAACGACGAGATCCGCGTAATCGCTCATGGTGCCGACTCCGGTGGTGCGGGCGGCGTGGCGGCCACCAGTTCGGTCGCACGCGCCACCCAGGGGCTCTTGGGGTAGCGCGTGTGCAGTTCCGCCACTGTGCGTGTGACGTCGTTCGTGCGCCCGAGTTGCTGCAGTGCGGTGGCGGCTTCGTATAAACTTTCAGGCACCAGTTCTGCATCGTCGTAGAGCACGGCCACGCTCATGAAATAGCGCGAAGCGGCGGTGGCGTCGCCGCGGCCTTTGGCGGCATGGCCCAGACCCGCATAGGCGTGCGCGCGGATGCCGGCCAGCGTGTCGTCGCCCGACAGGGCGGCGGCCTGCTCGAAATAGGTAACGGCGCCGTCATTGTCGCCCTTGGTGAGCGTGAGATCGCCGAGGCGCAAGGCCGCTTCGGCGCCGAACGCGGTGCGGGCGTCGCAGGCGAGAGCCCGGCGGAAGGCCTCGGCGGCCTTGTCCGGGTGGTGCTGCGCCGCGTGCGCGCGGCCAAGCAGGCCCCAACCAATCTGTCTTCCGGCGGGGCCGGTGTCGCTGTCAATCAGCGTCTGTGCCGCGGTGGCGCTGCGCGCGGGATGGTCTTTCGAGAGTTCGTATTCCGCGAGCCATTGGAGCAGGGTTGGGGTGAGGCTGCCGCGGATCGGGCTGTCCAGCAGCGGTTGCAGCAGGTCGGCGGCTTCGTCGTAGGCGCCACGTTGGTGCAGGATCAGGGCGAGGTGCATCTGGCACTCACGCTCCAATTCGACGCGCGGTTTGGCGCCCAGGGCCAGGCGCAGTTCGCGCTCCGCGGATTGCGCGTCGTTGGCATCGCGCAAGAGCACGCCCTGCCAGAAATGTGCATCGGCGGCGAAGGTGGTGGCGGGGAATTTGGCAAGCAGATCGCGCAGAGTTTTTACGGCCTCGTCGCGGCGTTCGAGGCGAACCTCGCCGAGGGCTTTGCGGTACAGCGCTTCCTCCACATGCTCATCCCTGGGGTAGGAGGTGATCAGCCGCGACCAGAGTTTGACGGCCTCCACGTCCTTCTCGGATTTGGCCTGGCAAAAACCGGCGGCGAAGAGCGCCTGCGGGGCGAGGGTGTGATCGGGAAAACCGGTGGCCACCTGCTCGAAAAACCGGGCGGCTTCGTTCCCGTCGCCGCGCGTTTGCAGGTGGTAGGCGAGGCGGTAGGTGGCGTCGGCGGCGACGTCGCTTTTGGGGAATTCCGTTGCAATTAGTCTGTAATATTGAACGGCATCATCATCCTCTTTCAGTGCGGCGTGGGACTCGGCGAGCAACCAGTAGACGTCCTTGCGGTTCTCCAGCGTGAGGGGAAGATCCTTGGCGTGATTCACGGCCTCCGTGAAGTTGCCCATGTGGTAATACGTGAGGGCCTTCTCGAAGCGGGCGGTGTTGGCGAGGTGGCCCTTAGGGAAGGCCGCGAGCAGGGCGTCGTAGGATGCGAGAGCCTCGGCATCGCGCACGAGCTGGCGCTGACAGTTGGCCTTGAGGTAGAACCAGTCCTCACGCTCATCGAGTGGAACGGCGGAGAGGGCTTCGTCCGCAATGCGCAGGGCATCGGCATAGAGCCCGGCATTGTGTGCAGCCCAGGCGCCGCGCAAGCGTGCGCGGGGCGTGCGGGCATCCCGCGGATATGCGTCGATGAGGCGTTTGTACAGCATGGCGCTGCGGTCGTAGGTTCCGCGGGAAAAGTGTGCCTCGGCGAGTTGGAAAAGGGCTTCCGCGGCAACGCGATCGGAGGGGGCGTTGGTCAGGGCCTGTTCGTACATCGTGATAATGTCGTCGCCGGGGGAGGTCATGGTCTGGGCGCTGCGAAGTTCGCCGAGCTTCAGAAGGGCGTAGGCGTAATAATCGGAAGCGGGGAATTCGCGGCGCACGCGTTCCAGCGCGACTTCGGCGGCGGTGGTATCGCCGGTTTGTTGAGCGGCATCCGCGAGGAAGAACAGCGAGGCGGCGGCGATATCCGGGGGCGGGTTGGCCGCGAGCAGTTCCTGGTAGAGCAGCAGTGCGGCCTTGGGGTTGTCCGTCGCCATGTAGATGTCCGCGCGGCGAAAGCCGGAGCGGAAGCGATATTCGCTGTTGGGGTAGTTATCGATAACGCGTTTAAAGGCCTTGTCGGCATCTGCGTAGCGCTGCATGGCGCGGTAGCATTCACCGAGGCGGTATGTGGCGGCGTCGGCCGCGGCATTCGTGGGGAATGCCTTGAGCACGGCCTCGTACTCCGCGGCGGCGAGATCGTGCATTTCGCGCGCGTACAAACCGTCGGCGAGTTGCAGTCGGTCGGGCGCGGGGAGCGGGTCGTCCGCGCGGACGGCGCGCGCCAGCAGCAGCACGGCGGCGAGCAGGGCGCAGCGCTTCATGGTGTCAGCCCTTTCAGCCGGCGTCGGCGGGGCTCTTCGTGTCCGCGGTTTCCGGCGTTGCCGTGGCAAAGGACACGTTCCACAGGTCCGCCTGCCGGCACACATCGAGGACGCCGATCACGTTTTCGTAGGGTGTGGCCTTGTCGGCGCGGATCAACACGGGCTGACCCGGGAAGAGCTGCACGAGGCGATCGAGCAATCCGCGCAGGCGTTCGGTGTCCAGAATCTGGCTGTTGACCACCAGCGTGCCATCCACCCGGATGTTGATGATGATTTCGCCGGGCAGCCGTTGCGGCGGTTCGGCGGTTTCGGCGGTGGGCAGTTTGATTTCGATCTCGGATTCCCACTGTGAATAGACTTGGATTGTTACGAAAAAGCAAAGCAGGAACAGCATGATGTCGATCATGGGTGCGATCTGGAAGCCCACGTCCGTGACGATCCGCCGGCTGCGAAATTTCATGGCAATTTCTTCCCCAGCATCGTGGTCAGTAATTCCGTGGATGCGGATTCCAGCGCCGAGACCATCTGTGAGGCGCGGCGGCGGAAATGTCCGTAAAAGCCCATGGCGGGAATGCCGATCAAGAGCCCGAAGGCCGTGCAGACGAGGGCCTGGGAGACGCCGATCGCGAGCAGGAGCGGTTTGGCCTTGGCGGCATCCATGGCGACCACGTTGAACGCGCGCATCATGCCGAACACGGAACCCAGCAGTCCGACCATGGGCGAGAGGACGGCGATATCCATGAGGTACTGGGGCTGGCCCTGGATGTTGTCGGCCTGGCGCGCGCCCTCGCCCTCCATGAGATCCTGGAGCATGCGCGGATCGACCTGCACGGCGTCACGCTGATAATCGAGGGCCACGAGGGTGACGGCCGCGAAGGGGCAGGCGCGCGCTTCGCACGTGCGCCGCGCTTCGTCGGGCACGCCGCGGCGGAGAGAGTCGATCACGGCGCGGCGCAAGGGCGCGGGGGCGATCTGGTCCGTGCGCAGGACGCCGAAGAAATAGAAGATCAGGGCCACGGCGAGCACGGAGAGGAGGGCCATGACGTACATCAACCATCCGCCGTATTCCCACAACTGGCGCCATGTGATGCCGGTGGCGCCCGCCGCAGCATCGCCGGCGGCGGCTTGCGCGTAGGCGCTGGAGACCATGCCGGCCACCGTCATCGCGATGACGACGCTGGCGGCGAGAACGAGAGAGCGTTTTTTCATATTGCCGAATCCTCCTCTTGCCATGGTGCCGCCCGATGGAGCGCGGCGTAACACCGCGCATACGCTAGCACGGCGTGCGCGCAGTGTCCACGATGCGCACAGGATGTTTTGCCGACGTTGTGGTTATTGGTCAGGCGGCGCCGATGACCTTCAGCACATTCGGGACTGTATCTTCGGCGCTGACCTTGTACCACGACTGGAGCAGTTTGCCGGATTCGTCCACGAGGAATGCGGAGCGGATGATGCCCATGTAGGTTTTGCCATACATGCTTTTTTCGCCCCAGACTCCGTAGGCTTCCGCGATGGCGTGGTCCTCGTCCGCGAGCAGTGGAAATCCCAAGTTGAATTTATTGTCGAATTTTTCCTGATCGGCGGGTTTGTCCGGGCTGATGCCGACGACTTCCACGCCCTGACCGCGCAGGCTCGCGAGGTTATCGCGCACGGAGCAGGATTGCTTGGTGCAGCCCGGCGTGTCCGCCTTGGGATAGAAGTAGAGCAGGAGTTTTTTTTCCTTGAAGCCCGAGAGCGAGACGGCGTTTCCGGATTGATCTGGAAGGCTGAAACGGGGGGCTTTGGAACCGGCCTTCAACTGTGGCATGTGAGGTCTCCTTGGTGAAATAGGGCGGGCAAGTGGGTCATTCGAATGCCCGGAAACTCTACCACGCGACCCATTTGTGTCTAGGCATAACGTGCGCGGGCTTGTCGCGATCTGCAACGTTGATTCGGGATGCGTGTAACAAAATGAATACCAAGCGAGTCGGGATTTGTGAAATTCGATAAAGAAGACAAGTGAGGAAATGTGATTTTTGTGGCCTTCAGGTTTTAATTGCATATCTGATATAATTACATAAACGACAACACCTTGTGACGCATAATGTGCTCTGGTTTCGTGGCGCGGGAGGATGAATATTTGGAGTGATTGTCCATGCTATTAAAGGAAAGAGCATAAGAGGTGGGGGTGGTCTGGAAGCTGCTTAAAAGGCGGCGTGAATGCAATTTTGACAGCCAATCTGCGGCGGCTCGTAGGAATCGTGCTCCTCAGTCTATGTGGGATTGCGGCGATTTCCACGGCGCATGCGGATCCTGTCAGCCCGGAGGCGGCAGGTCGTGCGGCGGAACAGTGGATACGCCGCAACGCCGTTTTCCAAGCTACAGGGCTCGAACTGCCGGCGGGCGCTGCGTTTCGCGTACGGGCGGTTGCCGCCATCTCCCTCGGCAAGCTCCCGACGGCGCCCGCATACCAAGTATCCCTGGCGCCGCGTGGATATCTGGTGATGGGCGGCGATGATCGCCTGCCGCCGGTGCTGGCCTTCAGTACGAGTTCGGACCTCAATATCGATGAGTCCGCGCAAAATGCCCTGCGCGCCATGCTCGTGAGCCAATTGACGGGGTGGCGCCGGGAGATTGTCGGGCAGAAGCAAATCACCGACGGCATGCGGCGGGCCATGATGGGGCATCGCGCGGAATGGGACGCGCTGGTTGCCGAGTCCGAAACGCAGTTGGGTGCCGCCGGGGCGGCGGACGGTGTGGTCACCACGTCGTCGACGGAGTTGGTCGCGCCGATGCTGCAGACGCAATGGAGCCAGTGGAATCACTTCAACGAGCAGTTCCCTGTCGATCCGCAACCTGGCTCGGGCTATGATGGCCGCGCGCCGGTTGGCTGCATGCCCGTGGCGGGCGCCCAATTGGCGCGGTTTTATGCGTGGCCGACCTACGGTGTGGCGGGGCACACGGATAACGACAGCAACCCGGCCAACCAAATTTCGGGAAATTTCAGCGCGCAATTTGGCGGCGCGATCAACTGGTCCGCCATGCAGGCGCAATACAACCCGTGGAGCGGCGAGCCGGGCGCGGCGGTGCAGGCGGTTTCCGACGTGCTGTATCGCCTGGGCGTGGCGCTGAACCTGGATTTCGGCAGCTTCCAATACGGCGGGTCCAGTGCGTCGATTCAATCGCTGGGGCGGGCATTGAACCGCTGCTTCTTTTACGAGCGCGGCACCTACATGGCGCGCTCCGGCGCCGCATCGGCATTCGATACCGCCCTGCGCAACGAGATGCTGGCTGGGCGCCCGGCGGCCTGCGCGATTCCCGGGCACGCCGTGGTGGCGGATGGCTTGAGCGTGGATGGCGGCGCGGATTACTTCCATTTCAACTATGGCCTGGGCGGCATAAACGATGGCTGGTACCGGACCTCCGCGATTCCGGAGGGCAACGTGGAGTCCGCGATTTTTGGCGAACGCCCGTTGCTGGTGCCGTTGCTCGACCAGCATGGTTTTGTCACCAACGTCACGGGCGTGATCGCGCCGGCCTGGCATGTGGCGGCGGCGCGGCAGGACGAGGTCGTCAACTATCGCGTACGCGAAGGCCAGTATGTGGCCACGGATTTCAGCGACAATGCTGACGCCCTCTCGGCATGGACGGATTATTCATCCACGTGGCTCGTTGAAACGCCGGGCAAGGGCGGGAGCGGCGGTTGCTTCCGCAAGACCGGCGAGATCGGGGATTTTGCCCTGACGTTGCGCGATCCCGTCATCCCGTCGACGGGCTCCCGGTTGAAATACAATTACAAGGCGGTGCTGGTGGCGGACCATGCGTATCTGGAAGTTTCGACGGATCGCGGGGGCTCCTGGCAGACCTTGCGGCACCTGACCAACACAGGCAACGACACGGCTTGGTACTCGGAAAACATCGATCTATCCTCCTATGCCGGGCAGGAAGTCCTGGTCCGCATGCTGTATTCATTCAAGAGCGGTTCGTATTACGGCGCCAGCGGCGGCATCTGGCTGGACAAGATTACGATCAGCAACGTGCAGCAGCTGCAATGGAGCGTGGTGGCTGACAACATCGCGGCGGGCGCAACGAACTGTGCACTTGGGACGCGGCTTTCGGGGACCTACCATTACGAAGTCCAGGCCTACGACGGTTCCAGCTGGAGCGCGGCCTCGCCGTTCGTCACCATGACCGTGCAGCTCGATGCGGCGCTCGACGTGGACGCGGACGGTCTGGCCAATGGCTGGGAGACGCAATATTTCGGCGCCCCCACCAACGGCGTGGCCGCGGTCGATGGCGATGGCGATGGCCACAGCAACCTGCAGGAGTTCGCCGCGGGCACGAATCCGAGTGACGCCGCCAGCCGTCTGGCACTGGCCGACGTGGCGACGAGCGGCGAGATGCCGAGCGTGAGCTGGTCGTCGGTGGCGGGCAAGACTTACAGTGTGTGGCGCGCCACCGCAGCGACGGGCGCGTACGTCCCGGTGGCTAGCAACCTCGTGGCAACGGCGCCCCTGAACACCTACGCGGACGCCTCGGCCCCGGCCGTGGCGGCGCTCTTCTACCGCATCAGCGTGGAGTGAGTGGCGTTCGGCAATCGGGGTATCGTCACGGACTGCACGGTTCCCGCCCCCCCACTGTTATGGTCCCATTCCTGGCGCGTACTCCAACGCCACGCTCACTTCCCGCGTCGTAAGCCGTGAGGTCTTCACTCCGCGCGCGGGAATGACGTTCCGTAACGAACGAACCAATTGGCGAATGACGAGCCCTGACCCGAATGGCGCTGACCCGAGCAAATTGATGCGCACCTGGGTGGTTCGCGCGGGTTGACAGGCGCTGGCGGGCTGCGGCACAATTCTATTGCGACGTGCGCCGGGAGAAACTCATGTTGGATGATACACTTGCGAAGTTGGAAAGCCGCGTTCGGAATTTGGCGTCTGTGCCGGATGACAAGAAGGCGGAGCTTGCCGCGCTGGTGGCGACGCTGCGGCGGGAAGTCGGCACGCTGTCGCACACGCAGGCGGGAAGCGCCGAGAGCATCACGCGCTTTGCCGAGCTTTCCACGCACGAGGCGACGCGGCCGGGTGCGAATGCCGAGTTGCAGAAGCTGTCGCTGGACGGGCTCTCCGCATCCGTGAAGGGGTTTGAAGCGTCGCATCCCCGGCTGGTCGACAGCGCGAACGGGATTTGCACGCTGCTGTCGAATCTGGGGATTTAGAATGAGGGCGGCCAGGCGGCCGCCCCTCCCGCCCTTGTCTTGCCACTACTCCAGCGTGATGCTCTTGATTTCCACGGTCTGGCGCGGCACGTCCTGTGCGGCGGTGGCGACTTTGCCAATGGCATCCACAACGTCCTGGCCGGAGGTCACCTTGCCGAAGACGCAGTAGCCAAAACCGGCGGGCGTTTCGTTCTGGTGGTTCAGGAAGCCGTTGTCCACGAGGTTGATGAAGAACTGGCTCGTGGCGCTGTCCACGACGGAGGTGCGCGCCATGGCGAGGGTGCCGCGTGCGTTGGGCGTGTCGCTGCGCGCCTCGTTGCGTACGGGAGCCTTCGTGGATTTCTGGCGCATATCCGCAGTGAATCCACCACCCTGGATCATGAAGCCGTCAATGACGCGGTGAAAGATCGTGCCGGCGTAGTAACCGTCCTTGATGTAAGCCAGGAAGCTGGCCACGGTGGCGGGGGCCTTGTCCGGCCAGAGTTCCGCCTTGATGGTGCCCATGGAGGTTTCGATGACGATGACGGGCTTGGCGGCGGCTTTCGGTTCGGCTCCCATGTTTTCCCCCGGGGTCGCGAGCGTTACGTTTGATTGAGCGGATCCCGGCGGGACCCAGCCCAGAACAGTTATACCCAGCACCGCGATCAACACGGCGCGGCCGATGGTTGTGCAAGTCGACATCATGTTTTTTCTCCCTGCGCGTGGATCATGCCGCGCCGGGGGCGGGATGGCAAGCAGGAGTGTGGGCGTGAGGAAATTGAAATTTGGCTTACGGCGACGCAAGGTCGCCGGGAAGCGAAATCACGGGAAAAAGTCGCCGAGGGTGGGGCCGCGTTTGCGGGCGCTTTGATTGTGCACCTGATTGTGCAGCGTCTTGGCGCGGTCGTCGACCCAGACGAGGAACTGGGGGCAGCTCATGACCTCCGCACCCGCCGCGGAACAGGAGCGCTGCACGCCGAGGTCGGAGGACACAACGAGGAGATCTTGCGGGCGCGGCGCATCGCGCACCTGGCGTTCGATCACCGTGTCGGCGGAGGTGTCGGTGCTGGCGTAGAGCACTTCAATGCCGGTGCGGCTCAAACCCTCATCGCGCCCGCCCACGGTGCCGTCAAAGACGAGCACGATTTCGGCGCCGATGACGCCGGCAAGCTGGTCCAGCAGGCGGGCCAGCGCCCAGCGTGCGCCGTCGAAGTTGCGCGCCAGGTCCGCGCGGTTGCGCCAGACGTGCAGCAGGTTGTTGCCGTCGACGATCAAGCGGGACGGGGTCATAGGCGTTTCCGTCTCAATACATCAGGCTGCGAAAGTTGCGGATGATGCCGAAGACGAGGCGCTTGGCGTGGCGGGTGGCGGGGTCGTCGGCGTCGCGCGCGCAGGCCACCACGCAGAGGTCCTTGCCGCGGATATCGATGGCGGGCTCGGTCAGGGGATCTGAAGGTGTGCCGCCGACCCAGCCCGCGGAGGTCCAGTCCACGAGGTTGCTGGAAAAATTGAGCTCCAGCAGATGCGGGTGCGCGCTCCATGTGATTGCGCGCTGGCCGGGTGCGGTGTCGGTGCGCAGCAGGCTGCCGCGGTGCTGGGTGCTGACGAGCCAATGCTGTTGCGATTCGCCATCCGCCAGAAGATGGAAGGGGCGGTTGCCGCCGGGGAGTGGGATCCACAGGGGGCGGCCGGTGGCGGACGTGGGAGGCAGGTCCGCGCGCAGCGTTCCCCCGGCTTGTTCGGTAAAGCGGCAGGCGATGGCCGCGTTGCCGCGCGGGGAAGGCGCGGCAAACAGTACATGCGTGGTGTGGCCCGAGGCGTCGTGCCAGGCGTGGCGGGGATTGGTAATGGCCACGGCGTGGGGGTGCATCCAGCCGGGGGCATGATTGGCGGCGTCGGGGGTGGTTGGGGTTGGCGCGGGTTTTTCGAACAGCGGTAATTCGGGCGTTGGGCTTGTGCCGGAAAGTGCCTGTGAGAGGGTGGGGCCGGGCTCGGACCAGGTCCAGCTTTTCGAGACGGTGAGATTGAACCCTTCCGGTGCGCGCAGCAGAATGGGTACGAGTGTATGGGGGGTGACGCGACGTTGATAGTCGCCGGTGGTGCGCAGCATGACCACCTCAAAGCGACCATTGGCATGCAGGACGCTGCAGGGGGAATGGCTGTACACGGCGTTATCGCCGCCTTTGGGGATTAATTCAACCGGCTTGCTCCAGGTTTCGCCCCCGTCCGATGAGCGGATGATGACCAATGGGCCGCGATGGCCGAGCAGGTACAACTGATTGCCGTCACGGAACAGGCAGGCGTGGCCGAAGGGGTATTCCAGTTTTTGTGTCCAAGTTTTTCCTTCGTCCTGCGACGCGAAGAGGCGGCCCTGCATCCAATGGTTCGTATCGGCGAAGCGGCATTTCTGGCCGGGCAAGGCGCGCACATCGGGACCCTGTGCATCGACGGAGGCGAGGATGCGGCCACCCGGCAGGGCGAGGATCGAGGGGTGGCTGAGATAGACGCGGTCCGCCGGCGCGATGCGATCAATCGTGACGGGTTCTTGAATGAGAGGCGCCATGGTTTGAAAATATTTCGTTTGCCGAGTGCGATTTACGCATTGTAGCCCCGGGTGCGGGTGCGGGCAAGCGTTGCCGGGGTTTGCCCTTGCCTGGATGGCGGCGGCGGGCAATGATATGAAGCGTTTTGACATGAAAAAAGGCAAATCCATTTTTGGGCTAATCGGGGCGGTCCTTTTTCTTGGGGCCGCGCTTTCCATCGGCGCGGCGGAGCTTCCGCCCGACATTCGGGACCTGCAGGGCAAGTATCAAGCCCACCTGCGCAATCTGGAATCCACCCATACGAATCGTCTGGCGACCCTGGCGGGCGACTATCGCAAGGCGCTTCGCGAAACCCGTGCGCGGTTGCAAGCGGCGGGAAGTGCCACGGCGGCGGAGGCGGTGGCTGCGGAAGAGGCGCGGTTTGGGCGCGGGCAAGGCATCCCGGATGCCGATGGGGCTGTGTCCGATGTGACGGAACTGGCCGATCTTCAGCAAGCCTTCGTTGCCAAGCGACAACAGATTTCCCGCGAAAAAAACGAGACCATCGTCACGAGCGCGAAGAAATATGAGGCCTTGCTTGCCGACAAGTTAAAAAAAGCGGGAAACAACGTGGATGCCGCGCTGGCGATCCAGGCGGAGCGCGAGCATGTCATGCAGGATCCGGCGGTGACGGCGGCGGAATTCGATCTGGCCATGGCGGGTGGCGTCGAATCGTCCACGCCCCCAGAGCCGACCGAGAACGAGGCCGACGATGAGCGGCCTGGGGACAACGGCAAAGAGGGCGGAGCGACGGAGGCGGCCCCGCCAGACGCGCTGCCCGCCGTCGTGCCTGGGGGCCCCGTGCCCAGTGTATATGCGCCCGGGCAAAAAGCGCCCACGGCGGACGCCACGGCATTCAAGCGCCTGATCTTGAGTCGCACGGACCATTCGCCGTTAAGCACGCCGGTTGCGGTGAATGCCCTGAGTTTGGCGAAATCCGAGACGGTGCGCCAAGAGGGCTTTGTCCGGCGCGAAGAGATTTTGGATCACTGGCAATTGCGCCTGCAGGTCCGCACCTCGCCCGCCGCCGGCACGCTGGGGAAGCCGACGGTGTATGTGCAGTTCTACATCAAGAATGCGGAGGCACAGGGTCGGGTGGCGCCGGAGTTGCTGACGGTCCAGCATGTGGCGCTCGACCGCCTTGCGCCAGAGATCACGACGATCGATTTTCCGCCCATCGATGTGTTGATGGTCCGGGAGCGCGTGGGTCCGGGCGGGGTTTGGCGCTCCCAAGGCAAGGAGTTCTATGGCGTGATCGTCAGTGTGTTTGATGCGGATATGGCGCTGGTGAGCCAAGGCGTTTCAATCCGCGGGCTGAATGGGGAGGCGTCGCCGAGCCTGCCCGGCAAGAGCCCGCGCGAGCAGATGGAGGATGCGCGTGTGCTGATGGAAAGCGCGCGGGCCAACCTGAACGGGGTGCGCATGGTCTTTTTCGCCAATCAGCACGACGAAGAAAACCGTAAGCGGTTTCAGCAGGCGCAGGCGGAATTCGAGAAGGCGCAAAAAAGCTATCTCACCCTGAAAGCGCAGAGTGCCACCGAGGGCGTGCATGCGAAATAGGTGGAGGCCGGGGACACGGCGACGGAGCGCCGTGGCTACACCGGGTCAGGATCGGCCGACGAGGCGCGATGGATGCTGCCGCGGCCGTGCTGGCGGCGGATCAAATCGACCGTGCGGCTCAAGCGTTCGCGCTTGGGGTTGGTGGCGGACGCATCGTCGAGCAGGGTCAATTGCTGTTCTGGGCGGTGCGTCAGGGCGCTGACGCCGAAACCGACGAGGCGCACGGGTTTTGTCAGCGGTTCCGCGGCCAGCAAGCGTTCGGCGGTGCGCAGGAGCGTGATGTCGTCGCAGCAGGGTGGTGAGAGCGGGCGCTGGCGGGTGATGGTTTTAAAGCCGCGCCAGCGCAACTTGATGTGCGCCACGGCGGCGTAAAATCCGGCCTCGCGCAGGTGGCGGCCCACGTCCTCCACCAAATCCGCAAGGGTGCGGGTGACCCGTTCGTGCGATTCGGTGTCGTGGTCGAAGGTGTGCTCGCGGGAGATGCTTCTCTCGATTTTATCCAGCTCGAGCTCGCGGCTGTCCTCGCCAAAGGCCAGGCGCATCAGGTGGCGTGCCGAGTGTTTCCCGACGATGGTGCCCAGGGCACGTTCGGACAGGGCCTGCAAATCGCCGATGCGCCGAATGCCTTCCGTCGCGAGGTGTTGCGCGGTCACCTGGCCGACGCCCCAGATGCGCGTGACGGGCAGGGGCGCGAGGAAGGCGGTGATCGCCTCGCGGGTGTCGGGCACCACGGTCAAGCCGTCGGGCTTGTTGAGGTCACTAGATAGTTTTGCCAAAAATTTATTCGGGGCCACGCCGACGGAAGCGGTGAGGCCGGTTTCGCGGCGGATGGTGTCCTTGATCAGGCGCGCGATTTCGGGACCCGTGCCGAACAGGCGGCGGGAGCCTGTCACGTCGAGAAAGGCTTCGTCCACGGAGAGCGGTTCGACCAGCGGCGTGAAGCGCTCGAGAATGGCGAAGACCTGGCGGGAGATTTCCTGGTAGCGGCGCATATTGACCGGCAGGAAGGTGGCATGCGGGCAGAGCCGGCCGGCATCGCGGGCGGGCATGGCGCTGTGGATGCCGAATTTTCGGGCTTCATACGAAGCGGCGGACACCACGCCGCGTTGGTCGGGTGCGGCGCCCACGACGACGGGTTTCCCGCGCAGTTCGGGGCGGTCGTGCTGTTCGATCGCCGCGTAGAACGCGTCCATGTCCACATGTAAAATTGTGCGCGGCATGTTTGCGTCGATCTTTTGGCAATTTGTCCGCGCCCGGAGGTCGCGGACCACCCCGGAGGCAGAAGCGATGCATGGGTACATTAGCGTGGCATCGGGATGGCATCCAGCACATGCATCCGCTTGGGGTTGAACTTGTGTGCGGGGCAGGGTACGGTAGGCGAAACCTTCGGAACGTTCCCATGAGCACCAGAGACGATGTCATCGCCCTGCTTTCCGAGCTTGTGGTCTGCCCCAGCGTCAATCCCTCGGACCGCAAGGATTTGCAGCCCCCTTATGGGGAGGGTCCGCTGGCGGAGCTGCTGGCGGTACGTTTGCGCGCTTGGGGGGCGGAGGTTACGCTGCGCGAGGTGGTGCCGGGGCGACCCAATGTGATCGCGCGTTTCGAGGGGGCAGATCCATCGCGCTCCCTGATGCTGGAGGCGCATAGCGATACCGTGCAGGGCTCGGACATGACGATTCCGCCTTTCGAGCCAGCGGTGCGCGCGGGGCGGTTGTATGGGCGGGGGTCGTGCGACACGAAAGGGCCGATGGCGGCGATGTTGCTCGGCATCCGGCGCGTGCTGGACGAAGACGGGCGCATGCCGGTGACCGTATATTTCGTTTCGACGTGCGACGAGGAGCAGGGTGCGCGCGGGGCGCGGGCGCTGATCAGCAAAGACTTTCGGCCCGATCTCGCGGTGGTGGGGGAACCGACGGATCTGGCCATCTGCCATGCGCACAAAGGCACGCTGCGCTGGAGCATTCGCACGCATGGCGTGGCGGTGCACAGTTCCGCGCCGCAGCGCGGGGTGAATGCGATTTATCACATGGCGCGCGTCATCGAGCTGATCGAGCGGGAGGTGGCGCCGGGATTGCGGGGCAAGCGCCATCCGCTGCTGGGTGAAGCCACGATCAGCGTGGGCGTCATTCGTGGTGGCACGCAATCAAACGTGGTGCCCGCGGAATGCACGATTGAGATCGATCGCCGCATGTTGCCTGGAGAGTCACGCGAGGAAGTCACGGAAGCGATGCGTGTGCGGTTGGAGGCACTCAAGGCGTCCATTCCGATTTTTTCATACGACATCGAAGCGCTGCAATATTACGAACCCATGGAAGTTTCCACGGATTCCATTCCCTGCCGGCTCATGGCGGAGGCCTGCACGCGGGTGTTGGGTGCGGCGCAGTTTGTGACGGCGCCGTGGTCGGCCAATGCGGGGGTGTTCGCGGCGCTGGGTGTTCCCTGCGTGTTGTTTGGGCCGGGATCGATCAAGCAGGCCCACACGAAGGACGAGTTCATTGAATTGGGTGAAGTGGAGAAGGCCGTTGATGTTTACGCGGAGCTGATCCGCCAGTGCGGGGTGGCCCGCGAATGGCCAGCGCCAATCACGTGAGCATAGCGTGCGGACGGCGCGGAGCGCCGCCCCGTACCCGGCATGGAGTAGCATGGACGATTTTCCGAAGACCATCGAAACGCTCGCCCAACTGGACGAGGTGCAATCCCGCCCAACTCCGGCGTTGATCGCGATGATGCGCCGCGTTGAGGGCGACGTGATGCTGCTCGGCGCGGGCGGCAAGATGGGCCCGACGCTGGCGCGCATGGCGCGGCGTGCTGCGGATGCCGCCGGCGGGCGGCGCGAGGTGATTGCGGTGGCGCGCCAGCCGTTGCCCGAGTTGGAGGCGCATGGCGTGCGCAGTTTGCCCTGCGACCTGATGAATTTCGATGCGGTGCGCAAGCTGCCGCGCGCTCCAAACGTGATATACATGGCCGGGCGCAAATTCGGGTCGACGGGTGCGGAGCATCTGACGTGGGCGTCGAATGTGATCCTGCCCTATCATGTGGCGTCCACCTTCACGGGGTCGCGGGTGGTGATGTTCTCCACCGGTTGCGTGTATCCGATTCTGCATGTAAGTTCAGGCGGCGCCACGGAAGCCACGCCGTCGGATCCGGTGGGGGAGTATGCGCAATCCTGCCTCGGTCGTGAGCGGGTGTTTGAGCACTTCGCGGCGACGGCGGGCGAGCGCGTGGTCCATATCCGGCTCTTTTACGCGGTCGAGTTGCGCTACGGGGTTTTGGTGGATGTGGCCGCACGCGTCTGGGCGGGGGAACCCGTGGACGTGCAGACCGGGCATGCCAACGTGATCTGGCAGGGCGACGCCGCGGATCATATTTTGCGCAGTCTCGAGATGGCCGCGAGCCCGGCGGTGGCGCTCAACGTCACGGGGCCGATCGTTTCGATCCGCGCGATTGCGGAGGACTTTGGGCGGCACTTTGGAAAACCCGTGCGGTTCGTGAACCAGGAAAACGGGCGGGGCTATCTGGGCGACGCCTCGGTGGCGGCGGAGCGGTTTGGGGCACCGCCCGTGTCCGTCCAGCGCATGGTGGCGTGGATCGCGCACTGGTTCAAGATTGGCGGGCCCACGCTGGGCAAGCCGACGCATTTTGAAGCGCAGGATGGAAAGTATTGATGATTGCCGATTGACGATTGACGAATGTCGGCGCGGAGATGGGTTACAGAATGTTCGCGGCGGCTTGCAGGATTTTGCGGATTAGCGCGGCCACATCCTTCGCTTTTCGATCCGGGTGCAGGGCGATCATGACGGTGCGGTTGAGGATGTCGAGCGAGCGCGGGCACATGGTTTTGCGGTAAGTCATGCGGCAGCCGCGATTTTGAGGCAGGCGGAATGGATTGAGTGCCGCGCAGTGCGCCCCCTGCTTGCGGAAGATCGGATCCCATTCCGTATAGACGTGGCGTCCGGTTTTTCCAACCACCGTTCCGCCGACTGCCTTTGCGAAAGCATCCGCCTGGTCCGCGGATGGAAGCTGATAGACTGCGTGGGTGCCGCAATCATCGCCGGGACTATGCAGGGGAATTGGCGTCAATCCGCAATCGCGCGTGGCGTCCAGGATGCGTTGGCGCTGGCGGCGGAGTTCGCGCACGATGCCGTCGATGCGGTCCAGTTGGGCGTTCATCATGGCGCCCTCGAGTTCCGAGGCGCGCGAGCCGTTGCTGATGAAGGGGACGACGCTGCTCTTGCGGCCTTTCCAATAAAAGGCGCAGCAATCGATCATGCAGGCGGCGCGTTGGGCGGCGCGGGCCTGATTCGTCACGACGGCGCCGCCCTCGCCGCAGGTCATATTTTTGTAGAAGTTGAAGCTGAAGGCGCCGGCATCGCCGATGGTGCCGAGCATTTTTCCGCGGTAGGCGCCGCCGACGGCCTGGCAGGCATCTTCGATGACGAGCAGCTTGTGCCGCCGCGCGACGCGCATGATCGCGCGCATGTCGCAGGGCAGGCCCCACATATGCACGGGGATCACGGCGCGGGTGCGGGGGCCGATGGCGCGCTCCAGGGCGAGGGGGTCGAGGGTGATCGATGCATCCACGTCGACGATCACGGGAATGGCGCCGGCCGCGAGCACGGCGACGGCCGTGGCCATGTAGGTGCAGGCCGGGACGATGACTTCATTGCCGGGGCCGATGCCGAGGCCCGCCAGCGCGGCGGTCAGCGCGGTGGTGCCGCTGGAGGTCTGGAGCACATGCTTCACGCCCAGGCGGCGGGCGTAGCGGCGTTCAAAGCGCTGGCATTCGCCATCGCCATTTTTGTTATAGCGAAATAATTTGCCGCTGCGAATGACGCGTGCGATGGCGTCGATTTCCTGTTTTCCTGCGCGGTACATAAGGGATCCTCCTGATTGCGGACGGCGGGTCCGGCGGCCCCGCCCTACCAGAAACACAAAAATGATTATGCGTTGCGTTGCGCGGCGACGTGCGTTGCGATGGCGGCGACGGTATCCACCCAGATGGCGCTGTTGGAATGGGTTACAAATTCGCAAAGGCGCTCGAGGGCGTTGGCGGAAAGAGTCTGGCGGGCTTTTTCGCCGATCTCGTGCGCGGTCAGGATCAGCCAGCCCCCGTCGGCCCGGGTCGTTTCCACCAAGGCGCGCAGATGGGCAAAGTTTGCGCCATCCACGCCCGCGGACCAGAGTCGTGCAAGGTCGCAATGCATCGGCGCATTGTGCACCTCGTTGTTGTAGCCACGACCGGCGAGGAAATGGCGGGCGACGAGCGGAACGTAGCTTTGCGTGGTGGCGCCCCGGCTGATGGTGGTTTCGCCGCAGGGATAGGCAAAGGTTTGCGGGGTGGCGCCGAGGGTTTTGGCGATCCAGGCGTTGGCGTCGATCAGTTCCGCGTCCATGCGTTCAAGGGTGAACTCTTCGAGTGGGTTGCCCTTTTCGCGCGCCCAGGAAAAATTTCCGCTGCAGGGATGGGTCACGGTGTGGTTGCCGATTTCGTGTCCGGTGGCAATGGCCTGGCGCCAGCCGTCCAGGCGCTGCTCCACCGCGGATGGCGTCACATAAAAGGTTGCGCGCAGCCCGAAGCGATCCAGGATGGGAATTCCGGAATCGAGCTGGCTCAAGCGCGCATCGTCGAAGGTCAGGCTGATCGCGGCGCGCTTGCCGTTGGGCCATGGGAAGGTGGTGGTGGTCATGGGTGGAGATGTTCCGATAGAAAGTTCAAAACTTCCACAAAAATTTCGACGACCGGCGCGTCGCCGAAACAATCGTCAAAGACGTGACCGTAGCCGGGGAGAATCATGAGGCGATGTGCAACGCCGGCGGATTGCAGGGCCTTGGCCATGGCGATGGAGAGGTGATGCGGGACGTCAGGGTCTTGATCGCCGTGCGCCAGGAAGGTGGGGGGATAGCTGGGGGTCACGTGCCTGACGGGACACCAGGGATCCAGCGCGCGCAGGTCGGCGTCGGGGGTGAGGCCGACCACCTCGCGGGGCCAGCATCCGTTCTGGCGGCACCAGGCATAGAAGGTGCCGCGCTCGCGGCCTGCGATGGACAGCGGGCGGGTGCCGATGACGGCGCGCGCATCGGACTCGGTGACGTGCGGCTTTTGCAGGGCATGGGCGCTGGGGGTTGTGTACCAGGGCGCGGAAATGTCGCCGTAGCCATAGAGCGAGACGATGGCCTGCGGGGCGGGCGAGGCGCGGGCACCCGCCAGCAGCGCGAGGTAGCCGCCGGCGGAATGGCCGATGATGCCGATGCGCGCGGGATCGAGGTTGAATTCGGAGGGGCCGCGTTCGCGCACCCAGCGGAGGCCGTCGAGCACGTCCGAGACGATGTCGGGGAGTTTGCTTTCCGGTGCGAGGCGGTAATCCATGGCAATGAAGGTGTAGCCGGCGCGGGTGTAGAGTTCCACTTGCTCGGGGCGGGTCATGTAATCACAGGAGCCCCACATCAGCGCGCCGCCGTGCAGCCAGATCACGGCGGGGGTTTTTCTTCCGCTGCCGCGATGTGTACCCATGGCGGGATGGACATCGGCGCGGATGCCGCAGCCGGCGATGGATTTATAGGTGTAGGATTTCATGCGGGGGATAGAAAACCGCGAATGGACGCGAATGGACGCGAATAGTCATGGCGTGATCATGTGGCGGGTGTAGCCGAGGTGGATCAGATTGGTGTAGGCCTGGAGCACGGGGGGCGGGACGGTTTGGGTGATTTGAAAGCCCTTGGCGGGATATTCGATGATGCGTTGCAGGTCGCCGACCATGATGTGGATCACGTCCTCCATGGCAATTTCCGCGTTGGGATAATCCGCCAAGGCGATCTGGGGCGAGGTCACGCGAATCTCTTTTTCGGGCCAGCGCTTTTTGAATGTGGCGTAGGCACGGCGCTCCATGTAGGGCTTTTGCACGACGAGAAACGATTTCGGGTCGAGGCCGCGTTCGTGTAGGAGTGCGCGGGAGAATTCAATGTTTTCGCCAGTATTGGTGGAGCGGTTTTCGATCAGGATTTTTTCGGCGGGAACACCCAGGTTACGGGCGATGTGTGCGAAGACGTCCGCTTCCGGTTCCTTCCAGCTTTGCGTCAGGTTGCCGATCCCGCCGGACAGCATGAGCCAGGGGGCCAGGCCCGCAAGAAACAATTCCGCCCCGCGCAGGCCGACGCGCGTGTCGTGGCTGCCGAGGACCAGGATGCAATCCGCGGGCTGCACGGCGTGGCCGACGTGGTGGTAGGCCCAGAGGATTTCGGCGAGGGCGATGGTGGATGGCGGGGGCGCGGAGGTGTTTTTCATTACGAGGGCGAAGGGTAGGGGGTGGGGCGGGAAAAGTCCAGAAGGTGGAGGGCCCAGCACCGGGACGAGGGCGTCCCGGCTCCATCAGCAATGCCTTCGAAGTCGAT
Organism: Kiritimatiellales bacterium; assembly: GCA_945949405.1. Classification (GTDB taxonomy): domain Bacteria; phylum Verrucomicrobiota; class Kiritimatiellia; order UBA8416; family JAIOPI01; genus JAIOPI01. The sequence continues at coordinate 4,881 of CAMFEP010000010.1, read as the reverse complement.
CATACAAAAGGAAAGCCGCGGCGCGAGGCCGCGGCTTTCCTTTTCGCCTTTAGGTCAGTCAGGGTTGGACTCTTGTGAACCATAAAAGGTCGCCGTCCGTATTCCCTAACCAACCAGAGGACAGGTGTCTATATGAGCATGGGGTATGCCAAGCGGTTAAAAGGCGTCTTCATTTGCCAATCCTTGACAGTGCTGTGACCTTCCTGACAAAGAGTGCTGTCTTTTGAAAGAAAGGCCGCAACTGTGCGTGTAAGTTCGTGTCGCGCGTTATGTCTGATGACATGAGGTGTGACACTTAAGGACCGTGGGACATTAGGACCATAGGACTGTGGGACAAGATGGCCTTCATGCAAAAAAAATCGGGCAACCGAGGTGCGGCATGGGTGGTGGCGCTGTTGCGTTGGTTTCGGCGGCATCGCCGACCGATGCCGTGGCGCGACGGGCCGACTCCATACGCGGTCTGGATCAGCGAGATGATGCTGCAGCAGACGCAGGTCGCGACGGTGATGCCCAAGTTCGCGCACTTCGTGATGCGGTTTCCCGATGTGCAGGCGCTTGCGGTGGCGGACGAGCAGGCGGTGCTGAAAGCCTGGGAGGGGCTTGGTTACTACGCACGCGCGCGCAACCTGCACCGGGCCGCGCGCAAAGTTGTTTCGGAGTTCGGGGGACAGATGCCATGTACGGCCGACGGATTGCGCGCCTTGCCGGGGATTGGGGCGTATGCCTCCGCGGCGATCGCCAGCATTGTGCATGGCGAGGCGGTGCCGGCGGTGGATGGGAATGTGCTGCGGGTGATTGCGCGGTTTCGGGGTATTGCGGACGACATCATGCGCCCGGCGACGCGGCAGGCGATTTACGATTTTCTGCTGCCGCACATCCGCCGGGTCAATCCGAGTTATTTCAACCAAGCGCTGATGGAGTTGGGTGCGCTGGTGTGCCGCCCGCGCAAACCGCTTTGCGGGGTTTGCCCGCTGGCGAAAGCGTGTGTCGCACGGCGGACGCAGCGCGTGGACAAGTTGCCGGTGAAGTCACGGGCCAAGGCGGGACCGCATCATGATATTGCGATGGCGGTGGTGCATCGCCGGGGGCGGTGGTTGATGGCACGCCGTCCGGCGCAAGGGCTGCTTGGCGGGCTTTGGGAATTTCCGCAGGGGCGGCGCGGGGCGGGAGAGGATCATGCCGCGGCCGTGATGCGGATCGCGCGGGAGGAGACCGGGCTGCGGGTGCGCGTTGGTTTGCCACTGCCGACGGTGAAACACGCCTTCAGTCATTTTCGCATCACGGTGCGGCCGATGGCGTGTGAACGGGCCGGCGGCAGGTTGCGGCGCGGTCATGCGATTGCAGAATTGCGGTGGGTGACCGCTGAGGAACTGGATGCGTTACCGCTTACAAAGGTGGCGCGCGACGTGGCGCGGGGAATTATTTAGGGGGCGCGCTGACGCTGATGGAATTTCGGCGGGTCCGGCGGCCCCGCCCTACCTGGTTCGGAGAGGATGCGTGGCAAGGACTGTCATGCTCGCTGGCACTTTGGGCAGAGGTGGGTGCTGCGCTGGGCGACGATGATGCGAGTGATGGGGGTGCGGCAGCGGGGGCAGGGATCGCCGGTGCGGCGGAATATTTTCAGGCCGTCCTGATTGCGGCCACGGCGGCCGGCGACGCTGTAGAAGTTGGTGGAGCCCTTGCCGAGGGTGGTGCCCTGGGCGCGGATGCCGCGGCGCAACACGGTGCCGATGGCGGCGTGCAGGCGGGTAAGTTCCGGGCGGGTGAGCGAGTTGCCGCGGCGCAGCGGATGCAGGTTGGCATCCCAGAGGGCTTCGTCCACGTAGATGTTGCCCAGGCCCGCCACGATGGTTTGATCCAGCAGCAGCGGCTTGAGTGCCCGCGCGCGTCCGCGCAAACGGCTGGCGAGAACGGCCATTGTGAAGCTGGCGGCGAGGGGTTCGGGGCCGAGGTCGCCGATGACGGAAGACGGGTCGGAGATGAGGGTCCAGCGACCGAATTTGCGGGGATCGCGGTAGCGCAGTTCGCGCTGATCGTCGAGGGTCAGCACCACGTGTTCGTGCGCGTCGCGGGGTGCGCCCAACGGATGGAAGTGAAGGGCGCCGGTCATGCGCAGGTGGATGAATACGGTGTCGCCGCTGGAAAGCGTGATGACGATGTACTTGGCGCGTCGCGTGATGGCGCGGATGGTCTGGCCGCGGAGGCGCGCACGAAATTCCGGGAGGGCCGGCTTGGCGACGATGCGGGGCCAGTGGATGGAGGTGTCGAGGATGCGCCGATTTACCAAGCGTGCGCGGCGCAGGCCGCGGACGACGGTTTCGACTTCAGGCAGTTCGGGCATGGGCGTTCTCGGAATTACATAGAAGATCGCGAATGACGCAAAGACTTAGGGCGGCCAAGCGGCCGCCCCTCCCGGCGGAAGGAGGGGCAAAGAATCAGGACTGTAGCGGGCGTTCGTAGTCCATGAGGGTGCCGCCCATGATCGAGGCGCCGCCGTCGACGTAGAGGATCTGGCCGGTGATTTTTTGGGAGTTCGGGCCCAGCAGGTAGACGACGGCGTTGGCGACGGCCTGTTTGTCCGCGACGGGATCCCAGGGCATCGGGCTGGTTTTATTCCAGACGTCCGACAATTGCGAAAAGCCGGGGATTTTGGTGGCGGCCATGGTGGCGAGGGGACCGGCGGAAACGGCATTCACGCGGAGCATGTCGCGTCCGTGGCGCCGGGCCAGCGCGCGCACGAGGGCTTCCAGCGCGGCTTTTTGCACGCCCATCCAGTTGTACATGGGGAACACATGCTTGGTGTCGAAGGTCATGGCCACGATTGAACCACCCTTCGGCATGGCGGGCTGCGCAAAGCGTGCGACGGTGGCAAGCGAGATGCAACTGATGTGGTGGGCGAGCTTGATGTCATCAATGGCATCCGTGTGCAGTTCCTGGCCGAGTAGGGTTTTTGGGTTGGCGAAGGCAATCGAATGCACGACGCCGGCGATGGGGCCGATATCGCGGAACAGCGCCACGACTTCGTCCTGAATGGTAATATCGCAGAAGCGAATGTTGAGGGCCGCGCGTTCATCTTCGGCCATTTTGCTGCGCTTGGAGTCGATAAAGATGCTCTTCATCCGTTCGTTTTGAACGGTGTAGATGACATTGCCGCCGAGGCTGGTGATCGTCTTTCCGGTGGCATACGCAATGGAGTCCTGATCCAAGAGCCCCATGACCACGTAAGTTTTTCCCTGTTCCACCATGCAACACATCCTTGCTTTTGCGGTTTAGCCCCAAGCGGACAGACGCAGGAGTTTCGTCAAAAAGACCCGATAAAGTCACGCACAAAGAAATAGGGGTCTGTGTCGAGCCTGTGGCGGCAGGGGCGTGTCGCAAATGGGCAAACGAGACGGGACAGTTCTGCGAAATGATTCTACGGGGTGCGATTCGGGGGGCTGGCGGAGCGCGGCATTTTTGGGCGGCGCGGGCGATTGTCCGGAGATTGTCAACGCGCCGTGATATGTCCGTGAAGATTGAGCTCGGCGGGGGCATCGCGCCAGGCTGGCATTGCGGCTGCTTTAATAGCACCCGTTGACCACGGTTGGTTCGGATCATTCGGTGGCTTGCCAAACAACTATGCGGCCTTACTGAACCCTTACTGGCCGACGGCCATACGCAAGAAGACGGGGGGCCTTCGGGCCCCCCGGTCTTTTTTGTGGTGAAGCAGCAGGGCGGCCAAGCGGCCGCCCCTCCCGTGGTTGACGCATATTGGCGCCCCGTGCATAGTGACTGGACACGCGCTGGGCGTGGGAGGCAGGCATGGCGAGCACATTTGGAACCGTTTTTTGCGTTACGACATTCGGGGAATCCCATGGCAAGGGCGTGGGCGCGGTGGTGGATGGCTGTCCGGCGCGGCTGGGGTTGAGCGAGGCGGACATTCAGCTGCAACTGGATCGCCGGCGGCCGGGCCAGAGCAATCTGACGACGCCCCGCGACGAGTCCGACAAGGTTTCGATTCTGTCGGGGGTTGAGAATGGCGTTACGCTGGGCAGCCCGATCGGGCTTTTTGTGCCGAACCGCGATACGCGCCCCAGCGATTACGGCAACATGCGCAACGTGCCGCGGCCGTCGCACGCGGATTTTACCTATCAGATGAAATACGGCGTGCGCGCGGGGAGCGGCGGCGGACGGTCGAGCGCGCGGGAAACCATCGGGCGGGTGGCGGCGGGGGCGATCGCCGAAAAGCTGCTGCGGGAGCTGCATGGAATTGAACTGGTGGCGTGGGTTAGTGCCGTGGGCAAGGTGGAGACGACGGCGGTTGATCCCCAGACGGTGACGCGGGCGCAGGTGGATGCCACGATTGTGCGATGTGCCGATGCGGCGGCGGCGGACCCGATGATTGCGGCGATTCAAAGCGCCAAAGATGCCAACGATTCTGTTGGGGGTGTGGTCAGTTGCGTTTGCCGTGGTGTGCCGGCGGGCTGGGGCGAGCCGGTGTTCGACAAGCTTGAGGCGATGCTTGCGCAGGCGATGCTGTCGCTGCCGGCCACCAAGGGTTTTGAAATCGGATCGGGTTTTGCGGGCACGCGCATGCGCGGCTCAGAGCATAATGATCCGTTTGTGCAAAAGGGCGGACGGCTCGGCAGCACCACCAATCGGAGCGGCGGTGTGCAGGGCGGAATTTCCAACGGCGAGCCGATTCTGTTCCGCGTGGCCTTCAAGCCGCCCGCGACGATTGGTTTGCCGCAGCGCACCGTGGACTTTGATGGCCAGGACGTGGTGTTGGAGGCCAAGGGCCGGCACGATCCCTGCGTGGTGCCGCGTGCGATTCCGATCGTGGAAGCGATGGCGGCGCTGGCGCTGGCCGACTGCGCGCTGCTGCAGTTGCGGCATGGGATG
>CAMFEP010000009.1 GCA_945949405.1 Kiritimatiellales bacterium | reverse complement strand
AAGCCTCGGGCGCAAAGTAAAATGCTGGCCCGTACCCCCAGTCGTACCGGTCCTCGCCGTTGGAAAATTCCGCCGTGGGCATCAGCTCAATCGTGTTCACCCCCAGCGCCTTGAGATGCCCCAGCCCCGTCCCCAACCCCGCCGTCGCCAGCATCCCTGCGTATTTGCCGCGCAGCCCCGCAGGCACCCGCGACGATGCATCGTGCGTCAGATCGCGCACATGCGCCTCGTAAATCACCAGCTCGGACATCGCCGGCGTGCGGTACCCCTGGTCCGTCCAGCCCCGAAACCACCCGTTGGTCGCCGCCGGATCAATCACCAGACTGTTGTTGTCCCCATGCGCCATCGCCCGCGCATACGGGTCCCCCAGCCGCCCCAGCGGATTGAACCCTTCCCCCGCCCCCGCCGGTCCCTCGACGCGATACACGTAATACTGCCCCGCCCCCACCCCCGCCACCCGCACCTCCCACACCCCATCGTCCCCACGCGTCATCGGCTCCACGCGCCGCGGCGCAATATCGGCACCGCCATTGGCACTTTTGTAATAAGGCCCATCGTACAGATGCACCTCCACGCCGCTGGCCCGCGGCGCAAATAACCGGAAGGTCGCCCCGCCAGCACCCAACACCACCCCCAACTCCCGGGTCGATTGCACCGCATCCAGCACCGCCCCCGGGCTCACTTCACGAAATGCCGACTTCGCCTCCAACCCCTCAAGCACCACCATGAAGTGCTTGGAGAGCTCCAGCGGTTCCACCGTGTGCACTTCCAAAATCGTAGACGCCGATAGCTGCGGATCAATCTCCAGATTCAAACTGCCCTTGCCGTCGGAGCGCGCATTGGGCGACTCCGCGCGCGGCTGCAGCCAGCGCTGCCTGTTGATCACAAATTTGAAAAACAAATCGTCCTTCAACGTCCCCGCGCCAACACCCTCCATGCGCACCGTGGCACTCCACACCCCGTCGTCATCCCCATCGTGGAGTTGCCACAGCCCAAGAACGCCATCCGTGCGCCACCCGTTAAATGTCCCCGCCACCGCCACCAACTCACCGGTCGACACGTTGACGTCATAAAATTTTTCGTCCATATAGAACGTCACGAAATCGCCGGCCACGGAGTACCCGCAGGTGCCATGCACCCCGCGCGCCTCGCGCCACACCAGACGCGCCACAGGCGCGTCTGGAATCAGCCGCGCACGCACCGCATCCGTGCGCGGCACATCACGCCGGAAAAGCACATCGATGCGCGTTGGCGCTTCCTGCCGCGCCGAAAAAATCAGGTCGGGCGGCCGCTCCAGCAAACCGTCAAGATTGACGTATAAAATCCGGTTGTCGCCGGCTTCCCACACACCATTGGTGACAAATTTGAATTCATACCGCCCCAGCTGCAGCCCAAGCCCGCCGATCTCCAGCTCCCAATCGCCGTTGCGCTGCGTCATCGGGTGCGGCTTGGCCCAATAGTCCCAGGCCCCCGCCAGCGCCACCGTCCTGGCGCCAGGCGCTCGGAATCGCAGACGGGTCGTGGGATTCACCCCCGGAATCGCGCGCACATCCGGCCCCAGCACCACCGTATCTTCCACCAAAAGCCCTGGCGCCGGTGCAACTGGCTTCGCAGGTTCCGCCGGCCCCGGCACAGCAGGCCGGGTCGTCGGTACGGGCGTTTCCTTGCGCCCGCCCCGCACAAAAACCGCCACCACCACGCCGATGATGATCGCCGTGATAATAATTGCCGGAAGCCCGCTGGATGATCGCCTCGCCGCAGTCATAAGTATCCGCGCAATCTGCCAGCATCCCCCAACCCGGACAAGCAAACAATCCACCAGTTGAATACTAGGTGACTACCCAGCACATCACACGCTTCTCCCTCGCCCCTCCAAACTCGCCCCATCCACTCCCATTTCAGGTTTCAGGTTTCAGGTTTCATCCCTCCGCCCTCATCCCTCCGCCCTCATCCCTCTTCTCCCTCGCCCCTCCAAACTCGCCCCATCCACTCCCATTCCAGGTTTCAGGTTTCAGGTTTCATCCCTCCGCCCTCATCCCTCCTCTCCCTCGCCCTCTCCAAATACCCACGCGCCAGCTCCCCCTCCCCCAACATCTCATAAAACTTGCCCATGAAAAATTCCGCCTTGCCCACCGGATCGCTGCCGTACTTCAACAGGACCTCGCCATCACGAATTTCCCCGCGAATCCCATCCCGGTCCGCCGCGCTCAATTCCCCATTGCGCTTTTCCCGGCACCAATACATGCAGTACGCATATTCGCGCCGCGCCGCCGCATAACGCGGCAGCGCCCGCCGCGCAAAATCAAATAACGGCTCCGCCTCCCCATACCGCCCCATCCCCATCAGCGCACGCCCCGCCAGCCCCGACACCGGACTCCTCCCGCCCGTCAACGCCTCCGCGCGCATCGCATCGTCAAACGCCTTGGCCACATCCTTCGGCAAGTCGCGCCCCAGCGCCACCACCCCCGCCTGCGCATGCGCCACCGCCCCCGGATTGGATTCCAGCAAAAACCCCGCCCGAAATAACGACATCATCCCCATCTGCACCGCAATCTGCTCATACACATTATTTCCCAACCGTTGTGCATACTCCTCAAACCAGGGGAGACGCGCCGCTGCTTCAGGATCGATCCAAGGTGGACCGCGGCCTCCGGACGCGGTCTGGCTGGCTGCTGCAAGTGTGCCCACCCACGCCCGCGCCATCACATACTGCCCCTGCAAACTCGGATGCACATGATCATCCATCAGCTCCCAGCCAATCACGCCCCCCGGCGACGCCGCCCGAAACGCCCCCCGCACATCACACAGCATCTCGCCCGGCTCTCCCATGAACTGCCCGCTCCGAGGTGGCCCGTGCGCTCCGCGCGCGGGCATCTCCCCCGCCGCCCTCACCAGCGCCTCCTGCTGCAAACTCGTCGGCCGCCAAGGCCGCGTATCCAAATCGATGGCCCCTTGGAAGTCTCCTTTTCTATACGCTTCCCGCGCCGCAACTCCCGTCCCCATCGGCGCCAAATTCCGCTCGTTGCAAGCCAGCGTACACACCATCACCGGCACCCCCCGCGCCCGGCACAGCCCCACCATCTCCCGCACATGATGCTCCAAGTTCCGCGCCGCCGCCGCCCGCAACCCACTCTCCGGCCCAATCTCCTGCCGCCGCATCATCGCATCCATCAATGTCGCGGGATAGGATGCGCCCTTTCCACGCCCTGTAGGGGCGTCGCTTGCGACGCCCGCGTTACCCAGCCAGTGCCGCACCACCCACTGCACCACCGCCAGCCCATGCAGCGCCCGCGTGGCGCGCAACGCCACCGGATGCGTCCCCGCAAAGTGCTGCGACGCAACCCCATAAGTCCCATAAAATTCATTATTCCCCGTATAAATAATCACCAGATCCGGCTCATACACCACCGCCTGCCGCAAGATATCCAGCACGGGATAACTCGCCACCGCCGTCACGCCCAGGTTCACAATCTCCACATCGGTCCCCGGCCAAAGATCCTCCAACATCAACTCCAAAAACGCCCCCGCCGACAACGGCAACGGCTGCGGATCCCCCTTAATCGCCGATTCCCCGCACAAAAAAATGCGCACCTGGTGCGCATTTTTTGGCATGAAAAAGGACTGCTGGTAACTGGATCCCCGCCCAAAATGATTCTGAAAGAAATAGGACTCCGGCCCCGGCCAGTCCAACTCCACCAGCCGCAGCCCCTCCACGTCCCCCACCTCCCGAAACACCGCCGGATACCCCCCATAACCAACCCGCCGCAACCCCACTTCCGCGAAACCCAAAACCGCCATAGGCAAGCAAAACAGGCACAACCGCCCCAGCCAGTGGGTTTTACGAAATCCCCGCAATGGTCTTGAACCACGCATAGCCTCAACCTAGCGCCATTTCCATCACCCTGACAGTCCGTTATTCATGTGCGCGGCCTGGAGCCGGCGGTCCCCGCCGGATTCGAGCCGGTTTGCAGCGGCGCGCCCCCGCCATGCGCGGGGCAGGCTTCGCGCTAGCCACGCCGTAGGCGTGGCGCCGGACTCCCAATAAGCCCCCTCATCCCGGAGCGGCCCGCTTTCGCGGGCCGAACTCCCGATAAGCCCCCCCCATCCCGGAGCGGCGCGCTTTCGCGCGCCGGACTCCGATCTCCCCCCTCTTCCTGAAGCGGCCCGCCCCCGCCACGCGCGAGGCAGGCTTCGCCCTCGCCACGCCATAGGCGTGGGGCCCGCCGGAACGCGAATTTGCGCGAAAATCCGAACTTCCTCACGCATCAGAACCGCTCACCGTTCGGTGAACGGATCCGATGAAATACGCGGGCAATTGGGTCCCATATTCGCGTCCGTTCGCGTTCATTCGCGGTTTCCCCTCTGAATCGTTCCTGCGGGGAGCGGCCCCCCCGCCCACCTACAAAACCTACGATATAGGTCCATACTAGGGCACAACACATTTGTAAATAAATCTGATATTTATAAACAATTCTGTCTTGACCTTTTGTTTACTAACCCGTATCATACATCATTATAACAATTTGAAGATTGGGGAGTCGTTCAAATTAGTCAGATTCGTCAGCGGTTCGGGGGATATGTAACTGTTGGGAGGCGGGATGAATAATCGCATTTTGATCGCGTTGGGTGTGGTCGCGTTGGTGTTCTCCTCAGTGCAGCCTGGCCTTGGCCAGGACAACGAAACCTGGGACGGTGGCGACAGTGCCGATTACTGGAACTGGAACAACAACTGGGCCGACAACACGGCTCCCAACGGCAATGACATCCTGAACTTTGCCGGCAGCACCCGCACGATTAATACGAATAACTTCACCTTCAATGGATACCGGATCTTCTTCAACTCCGGTGCGGCCAGCTTCACCCTGCGCGGAAATAACCACCGCCTTGTCGACTTCGGCGGGAACGACCCCAAGATCGAAAACAACGCCGCCAACGCCCAGACCATCGACTTCGTCGTCGGCGGCGATGGCGATGCCGGCGATCCACTGGAACTCAATCCCGTCAGCGGGAACCTGACCTTCAATGGCGTCGTCAGCAATTTCAACTCCGACATCTTCATCTACGGCGATAACGCCAAGACCATCACCTTTAATGGAATCGTCACGGGCTCCGGCAAGTTAATCCTCAAACAGAACAGCACCGCCATCTTCGCGGCCGCCAACGCCTACACCGGCAACACCGAAATCGATGAAGGCGAAATCTGGATCAGCGACTCGGGTGACATTTCCGGCTCTTCGGCAATCTATGTCGGTAACGGCGCCGCCACCGCCAATATCTGCAAATTTTTCATCAACAATTCCAGCGGCGGCCGCAATTTCACGCGCGCCATCAATATTAACGCGGGCGACGGCACCACCAGCAACCGCGAAATTGGCGGTTGAACACAAGCGGCAACAATACGTTCAGCGGCAACATTGTCCGCGCCACGGGCGGGGACAACCGGACGGTCACGCTCTACACCCCCACCGGCAGCACGATCACTTTCTCGGGCATCATCAGCGGTGACGACACCGTCATCAAACGCTCCGGCGGCACCGCCGTCTTTTCCAACGCCAACACCTACTCCGCCAACACCGAAATCAACGCGGGCGCCCTCCACATCGATCAGGGTGGCAGCATCGCCGGCGGCACGGTCTATGTCGGCAGCGGCCTCACCACCGGCACCGCCGCTTCTTTCCTGATCATCGACGCCGATGGCGGCACCACCGTGGCCCGTACCACCCAGATCAACGGCGGCAGCGTCGGCAACCGCACGATCGGCGGCAGCAACACCTCCGGCGTCAATACCTTCAGCGGCACCATCGACCGTGACGCCGATGCCGACGACGAGTCCGTGACCCTCACGGCGGCCAGCGGCGGCACGGTGGACTACACCGGCGCCTTCGACGGCAACGACATCGTCTACGTCACCGGCGGCGGCATCACCCGCTACAGCACCACCGCCAAAACCTACACGGGCGAAACCGTCATCACCAACAGCAGCACCTTGCAACTCAATGCGTCGAACCTGCTTGATGACGGCGCCGACCTCACCATCGTCTCCGGCTCCACGCTCGACCTGAACGGCAACACCGACGAAACCGGCTGGGTCCAGGGCGCAGGCAACATCTCCCTCGGCGCCGGCCAGTTGCGCGTGAATCACGGCTCGAACCGCACCCTCTCCGGCCTAATCAGCGGCTCCGGCACCCTCGTGAAGAAGGGCCTCGGCACTTACTCCCTCACCGGCGCCAACACCTACAGCGGCAACTCCTTCGCCGTGGGCGGCATCCTCCAATTCGACGTCAATCAGAACGCCAGCTTCACCGGCACCCTCAACGTCGGCGAAACCTCCGGCGCCGATGACGCCGCCCTCGCCATTGGCGCCGCCGGCGTCACCCTCTCCAACCCCATCAGCGTGCGCACGGGCAGCAGCGGCGTCAAATACCTGCGCGCCAACAACACCTCCGGCACCGCCACCATGAGCGGCGCCGTCACCCTCAATAACCCCGTCACCATCGTCGCCACCAGCGGCGGCGCGCTCAACATCAGCGCCGGCGGCATCACCCAGAACGCCAACCAGATCATCCTGCAGAACAACCAGACCGTCACCCTCGGCGCCATCACCGGCTCCGGCGTGATCGAGAAGAAGTCCGGCAACGGCGGCGACGTCATCGTCACCGGCACCATCGCCGCTGGCGACATCTGGCACAATGACGGCACGATCCGCATCAGTTCCGGCGGCGATATCACCAGCGGCGACTATTACCTCGGCTCTGCCGTCCACCAGACCGATTCAACCCTCGAACTGGCCGTCAGCGGCGCCGATATCGACCGCACGATCGAAGCCGAGGACGCCCTTGGCGGCGAGGTCAAGACCATCCGAACCTCCGTCGCCGGCACCGGCACGATCAGCGGCACCGTGCGCCTGGACAACCAGGACCTGATCCTCTCCTCCACCAACGGCAGCACCCTCGTCCTCTCCAGCACGCTCGACCTGGACTTTGACGGCAATAACGACGTCTACACCCGCGGCCCCGGCGACATCACCTTCAGCGGCACCCTCAACACGGGCAGCGGCGCCTCCGACCTCTTCACCGAAGGCTCCGGAACCGTCACCGTCTCCGGCAACAACACCGGCTACTCCTACCAGATCGAACACGGCAGCGGCACGCTCTTCCTGAACAACGCCAACGCCCTGGGCACGTCCTATATCGACAAGATCAAGATCACCGCCAACAACACCCTCTTGCGCGTCGGCACGGATATCGCCCCCGCGGGCCTCGGCATCCTGATTACCAACGGCAACCACACCGCCGCCATTCAAGTCGATAGCGGCGCCACCTTCACCGTCGCCGCCGCCATCAATGACGGCGCCAACACCGCCAACCTCACCAAGACCGGCGCCGGCTCCCTCAAACTCCAGGGCGTCAACACCATCGACGGCATCACCACCGTCAATGCTGGCACCCTGCACATGGACACCGGCTCGAGCATCGGCCCCACCATCAACGTCAACAGCGGCGCCACCCTCAAGGGCCGCGGCACTGTCGGCGCCGTTGCCCTCAAAGGCGCCACCGTCGCCCCCGGTAACAGCGTCGGTACCCTCAACGTCAGCACCGCCGAGTGGGGCACGAACAGCGTGTACGAGTTCGAAATCAATGACTTCGCCGGCACCTACGGCACCGATCCGGGCTGGGACCGCCAGAACGGCTCCGCCGCCCTGACCATCACCGCCACCTCCGGCCAGCCCTTCACGGTGTTGCTCAAGTCCCTCGCCGGCTCCGTCGCAGGCAATGCGGTGAACTTCACCAACACAATGCCCTACACCATCCCCATCGCCACCGCCACCGCCACCTCGATCGTCGGCTTCGACAGCACGAAGTTCACCATCGATTCAAGCAGCTTCTCGAACGCCGTGGGCGCCGGAACATGGGACATCACCAACACCGCCACGCAAGTGCAACTGGTCTTCAACACCACCAGCAGCACCACCAGCACGAGCACCAGCACCAGCAGTTCGACCACCAGCTCGACGAGCAGCAGCACGAGCTCAACCTCATCCACGACGACGTCCACCAGCAGCACGTCATCCAGCACCTCCAGCACGACCTCGTCCACCTCGTCCACAGCGGGCGCTCCCGCCGCCCCGACCATCATCCAGTTCAAGTAAACAATCCATCCAAACCCGACCCGCGCGGGCCGCCCCCACCACCCTGGGGGCGGCCCGCTTTTTTCTGTCGCCGGGGTCGCCGCCCCGGCCCGCCAGTTATCCCTCGTCTCCCGTCCCCCGCTCCGCCTGGCGCCGCCGTTGCAAATCTTCGGCCTCGCGCACGGGGGTGAAGGAATGCCGGTGAATCGCACAGGATCCATGCGCCAGCAAGGCTTGCATGTGCCGGCTTGTCCCGTAGCCCTTGTGTTTCGCAAAGCCATACGCGGGATAGCGCCGATCCTCCTCGCACATCAGGCGATCGCGGGTCACTTTGGCAATCACACTGGCTGCCGCGATGGATAAACTTTTCCCGTCGCCACCCACCAGCGCGGTGGAGGCACAGGGCAGGCCGCGCACGGGTCGTCCATCCACCAGCGCATGCTCGGCCGGTTGGGCCAGCGCGGCCAGCGCCCGCGCCATGGCCACATGCGTGGCGTTGAGGATGTTGATGCGATCGATTTCCAGGTGGTCAGCAAACCCCACGCCGATCGACACGCCTCCCGCCGCCGCCTTCAGCACCACATAAAAGTGCTCGCGCTGCACCGCGGAAAGCTTTTTGGAATCCGTCAGGCCTTCAAGGGATCTCAACGCTTCGGCTTCGGCGTATGCCGGGTCAAAAATCACCGCCGCCGCCACCACAGGCCCGGCCAGCGGTCCGCGCCCCGCTTCATCGACCCCCGCAAGCCGCGTGCCGCCGCTGCTCCAGAATTCACGTTCGTTCCGCAGCATCGCCGCTAACACCTACACGCGGACTTTACGGGCGGAGAAAGCGCGATTCAGCCTTTTTCCTTGTCGCCCCGCAGCTTCGTATTCTTGCCCACCCTGTCGCGCAAGTAGTACAGCTTCGCGCGACGCACGCTCGCGGAACTCTCGACCACGATCTTCTCGATGAAGGGCGAATGCAACGGAAAGACGCGCTCCACGCCGACGCCATGCGAAATGCGCCGCACCGTGAACACCGTGTTCGCTGATCGGCCGCGGCGCGCAATCACCGTCCCCGTAAACACCTGGACGCGCTCCTTGTCGCCTTCCAGAATGCGCACATGCACGCTGACCGTGTCGCCCACCTTGCAGCTCGGTGCTTCAGCCTTCAAACCCGCTTTTTCAATATCCGCAATCGCCTTGGCAATCATGACTCTTTTCCTTCACCTGTTCCGCGCGCCCTTACTGCCCGAGCAGGTCGGGCCGCCGTTCCCGGGTCCGCTGTTCCGCCTGCGCCTTGCGCCAGCGGGCAATTTCCGGGTGATTCCCGGACAACAGCACCTCGGGCACTTTCATTCCACGAAAATCCGCCGGTCGCGTATACTGCGGCCCTTCCAGCATCCCCTGTGCGAACGAATCCTGGCTCGTCGCATCCTCGGCCCCCACCACACCCGGCAGGAGCCGCACGACCGCATCGATCACCACCGCCGCCGCGAGCACGCCATTCGTCAGCACATAGTCGCCAAACGAAATCTCGTCGCTGACCAGCGCCACGCGCACGCGCACATCCACGCCTTCATAGTGCCCGCACACGAACACCATGTGGCCCGCCACCGCCAGCTCCTGCGCCACCGCATGCGTCAGGCGCCGGCCCTGCGGCGTCATCAAAATCACCCGCGATTCCGGCCGCCGCACCGCTTCCACCGCCTCAAACAGCGGCCCCGGCAGCATCACCATTCCCGGACCACCGCCGTACGGCCGATCGTCCGTAGTCCGGTGCACATCCCGCGTGTATTCACGCAGGTTCTGAGTCCGAAACGTCACCAGCCCTTTTTGGGTGGCGCGCTTCAGCATGCTCTCCCCAAGAAAGCCGTTCAGCATTCCGGGAAAAATCGTGATGACGTCGATCGCCAGCACGGACACCTGGACCAGACGCCTAAGCGGCTTTACGACGGGCTTTACGCAACAGGTTGCTCACCGTGTCGGACACTTGCGCCCCTTTGGACTCCCAGTGCTCAACTCGGTCCATCTTGAACGAGAAGTTCTCCCCTTCGCGCTTGGGATCGTACCAGCCCAAGATCTCCAGGAAACGACCGTCGCGCGGAAACCGACTGTCGGTTGCCACCACGCGGTAGTGAACTTCGTTTTTCCCGCCCGCCCGTCTCAATCGAATACTGACTGCCATCGGACTCTCTTCCGCCGCATGCACGGTCCCGGATTATCCGGCCCCCACTGCGGCTCACATTGCGATGTTTTCAACCCCGGACGCCCCCATGGACGCCCGCTTCCAATCACGGAAACGGTGGATAATGCCACGCCCCCCGCCATCTGGCAAGCCCTCTTGCAGGTGAAATATCGGATGCAGAAGATGGGCTCAAACTTACCTGGAGGGGCGGCCGCCTGGCCGCCCTTTCGCCTATTTCTCAACCGATTTGCGGGACTCGCGCACCCCAAATTTGAGCTGGTCGCCCTGGAGACTCACGTCCACCGTCGTCCCTTCTCCAAGCCGCCCGCGTAGCAGTTCCTCCGCCAGCGGGTCCTCCAAAAATCGCTCGACCGCCCGGCGCAACGGTCGCGCTCCGAACGCCACGTCAAAACCCTTTTCAATCAGGAAATCACGCGCGCCTTTGGTAAGGTGCAGTTGCTTGCCCTTGGTTGACAGCCGCTCGCGCACCTTGAGCAGCTCCAGATCGAGAATCTGCCCCACATCTTCCTTGCTCAATTGGCGGAAGACGATGATGTCGTCAAAACGGTTCAGCAACTCAGGCTTGAAGACGCGCTTGGATTCTTCAATCAACTGCGCCCGCAACTGGTCGTAGTTCGATTCTTCGGTGTTCGACCCAAAGCCCAGACCGGACGATTTCTTTGTCGTGTCAAAGCCCAGATTCGACGTCAGAATCACGATCGTGTTGCGGAAATCCACCTGGCGGCCAAAGCTGTCCGTCAGTTTGCCTTCCTCCAGGATCTGCAACAGCATGTGCATCACGTCCGGATGCGCCTTCTCGACCTCGTCAAACAGCACCACGGAGTACGGACGCCGCCGCACCTTCTCGGTCAGCTGCCCTCCCTCTTCGTGCCCAACATACCCCGGCGGCGAACCAACCAGCCGCGACACCGTGAACTTTTCCATGAATTCGGACATGTCGATCTGGATCAGCGCATCCGCATCGTCAAACATGAACTCCGCCAGCGCTTTCGCCAGCAGCGTCTTGCCCACGCCCGTCGGCCCCAGAAAAATAAACGAACCGATCGGCCGCTTCGGATCCTTCAGGTCCGCGCGCGAACGTCGCAGCGCTTTGGAAATCGCCGCCACCGCCAGCGCCTGTCCCACCACCTTCTTGGACAGCTCTTTCTCCATGTCCAGCAACCGCGCCAGTTCCGCCCCCTCCATCTTCTTCAGGGGCACACCACTGGATTTGGAAATCACCGCCGCCACGTCTTCCTCGGTCACGGTCTTGAATTCCGCCAGATTGCGATCGCGCCACTGCTTGACCGTTTCTTCAAGCTTTTCGCGCTCTTTCTTTTCGCGATCCCGCAGCTCCGCCGCTTCCTCAAAACGCTGCGCCTTGATCGCCGCATCCTTGCGCTTGCGAATCTCTTCGATCGCCGCTTCTTTCTCCCGCAGATCGGGAGACCGCGTGGTCGATAAAATATTCACGCGCGCGCCGGCTTCGTCAATGGCATCAATCGCTTTGTCCGGCAAAAACCGTCCTGGCTGATAACGCGCCGACAGCCGCACTGCCGCCTCAAGCGCCGCATCCGTGTACTTGGCACGGTGATGCTTCTCATAGCGTTCGCGTATGCCCATCAAAATCAGGATCGCGTCTTCAATCGACGGCTCGTCCACACGCACCGGCTGGAAGCGCCGCTCCAGCGCCGCGTCTTTCTCGATAAACTTGCGATATTCAGTCAGCGTCGTGGCGCCGATGCACTGCATCTCGCCCCGCGCCAGCGCCGGCTTGATGATGTTGGATGCATCCATTGCACCCTCGGCTGATCCCGCGCCCACAATGGTATGCAGTTCGTCGATGAACAGAATAATGTTCTTGGCTGTCTTGATCTCGTCCATCACGGCTTTGATGCGCTCCTCAAACTGGCCGCGATACTTGGTGCCCGCGATCATCAGCGCCATGTCGAGTGTCACGACCTTCTTCTCGCGCATGATCTCGGGCACGTCGCCGGCAATGATCGCCCGCGCCAGCCCCTCAACCACCGCCGTCTTGCCCACGCCCGCCTCGCCCAACAGCACCGGATTGTTCTTGTTGCGACGGCACAAAATCTGGATCACCCGGTCAATCTCGTCCTTGCGGCCGATCACGGGATCAAGCTCATCGCGACGCGCCAGCTCGGTCAGGTCGCGCCCGAACGTGTTCAACGCCGGCGTCTTCGTCTTGGGTTCTTCCTTCCGTGCCGGCTCGGATTTTTCCGAGGGCGGCGTGGGGGATGCCGAAGCCGAAGGCTGATCCGTCGGCTCCTCCTCGCCTTCAAACTCCGGATCCAGCTCGCGCATCACCTCGATGCGCGCGTTCTCCAGGTCGACACCCAAATTCCGCAGCACCTGCGCCGCCACCCCTTCGCCCTCGTGCAGCAGCCCGAGCAGCACATGCTCCGTCCCCACATAGGTATGGTTGAGCGCCTGCGCCTCGGCCATCGCCAGTTGCAAAACTTTCTTCGAGCGCGGCGTAAACGGAATGTTCCCCACCGTCTTGGTCTCGGGCCCCTGCCCCACCGCCCGCTCCACTTCCATGCGCACCTTCTCCAGCGACACGCCCATGCGCTCCAGCACGTTCACCGCCACCCCTTCCCCGAGCGCAATCAGCCCGAGGAGCAGATGCTCCGTCCCCACGTACGGATGGTTGAATCCGTCCGCTTCCTTCTGCGCCAGTTTCACCACACGCTGTGCGCGCGGTGTGAAATTGTGAAACCCGTTCATGCCTTCCATACACACATCCCGGGCCGAACGCCCTTAATCCCTTTTACGCCAGCAAACTCGTGCCCTTTAAACGGCTCTGAACCATCTGCGCCCGCATCATGTCACGCTCTTCCGGGTTCAAGATCTTGCGTGCCATCTTCTGGAGATGTCCCGGCTGGGTCAACAGCATTATCTCATTCAAGCGCTCAACTTTGAAATTCCCAATCAACCCCATCTCCACGCCCAGCCGCAGGTCGGACAGCAAATCCAGCGCCTCCTGCGACGACAGGATCCGGCAGTTTAACAACAGGCCCCGCGCCCGGGCCACCGCGTCCGCCAGGCGCGTCGCGCCCCGCTCCGCCAGCCGTGCCCGCGCATTTTCCTCATGCCCCACAACCTCATCAATGATCGCCAGCAACGCTTCGAGAATTTCCTGCTCGGACTCGCCCAACGTCTGCTGGTTGGAAAGCTGAAACATGTTCCCGTGCGCCTCGGTCCCCTCGCCCAGCAAACCCCGCACCGCCAGCCCAAGCTTCTCCAGCCCGTTCACCACCGCCTCAACCTCGCCCACCATCCGCAGTCCCGCCAGGTGCAGCATCACGCTCGCGCGCATCCCCGTGCCGACGTTGCTCGGACACGCCGTCAAATATCCCTGCGCGTCGGAAAACGCGTACTCGATCTGTTCCTCAATCTCGCTGTCAACCGCCGTCAGCGCATCCCACATCGCGGGCAGATTCATGCCGGGCGACATCGCCTGCAGGCGCAGATGGTCCTCTTCATTGATCATCACCGAGATGCTTTCTTCCGCGCCCACCGCCACCGCGCTGCCCCGGCCGCGCTCGCACAGTTCATGGCTGATCAGATGCCGCTCGCGCAGCACATCTTTGTCGAGGCTGTCGAGCGCCCCCATCTCAAAGAACACCGGCTTGGGCACGCTGCGCAACCCGCCCACCACAATTTGCAGCCGGTTGCATAAACGCACGCGCTCATCCTCGCCGGCCCATCCCGGAAAGGCGGAATTGGCCACGTTGCGCGCCAGCCGCACACGGCTGCTGATCACCACGCCCGTGGGCTTCCGCATCGAAAGCCACGAGCCCGGGTTCTTGACCAGATCATCGATAACCATGCGCATCGTCGTAAGTCCCTATCACCATCAGTCCGCGGTCATCTCCGGCTCGACCCCGGTGACCGTCGATTCCCGCGTCGCGCGCCCGGCGGGCGGCCGCACCATCTTCCGCAGGTGGCGCCGCAACCGGTCGATCGTCGCACCCTCGCGCGCCGGATCAGCCTCGGCAATCGCCCGCTCCAGCGACCTTAAATATCCCGGGGCCCGGCCACGCGGTACCTTGCCCAGATGCCGCACGTCTTTGTGCATCGTGCGCACCAGCGTATCGATCTCCCCCGCAAAGGCCGCATAGCACGCCGGACACCCCAGCAATGAGGTCTTGTGAAAATCCGTCTGGTGCATGTGGCACGTCGTACACACCTGGTCGTCGCCCGCCACGGCCCGCCCGGCCGCGTCGCCAAGCAGCATGTCCGTCAGCAGCGGAATGGGCAACTGCGCCTCCAGCCCGTGCTTGGCGGCACAGGCCTGGCAGACTTGCAGATCGCGGGTCTCGCCGTTGACGACGTGCTTCAACGCGATCGTCCCGGGCTGCTTGCGGCATAAGCTGCAGTGCATGCAAGGAGCTTAACAAAGCCCCCCCATCGCGCAAAGGGAATTGGAAGCCGTTGGGCCGAAGAATGGTGGCGGCGGGCAGAATCGAACTGCCGACCCAGGGCTTATGAGTCCCTTGCTCTACCAACTGAGCTACGCCGCCTCGCGAAGCGGGGGAAACAGTAGAAAAAACAACGCCCCCGCGCAAGGCGCGTTTTGGGTGGCCCGGGCGCTCTGCGCACGGGCGATCACGCGCAACCCTACGGCAACACTTCAACCCGGTAAAACCGCAGCGGCGCCGCATTGGTGTCCACGAAGCTTGCCGTCGTCACCACGGCCGTGACAATTCCGCCCAGCGGCACAAACGGCATCGTCAAATTCGTGCTCCACACCAGCATGTAGCGCCGCCCCGGCGTGCTCTCCCACGTCACCAGCCGCGTCTGGCCATTCAAATCCGCAATCCGCAGCCGCGAAAGCGCATTCGTTGGCACGGTTCCCGCCTGGTATTCACCAATATTATCAAGCCCATCGCCGTCCGCATCGCATGTCGCGCAACGCTGCGCATTGGTCGGGGCACCAACGCCAAAATAACGCTGCCGCCACGAATCCGAAATCCCATCCCCCACCGAATCCGGTCCGAAGGCGATCTCCGTCGCACCACCACCATGCGCGAGCTTCACATGCACGAATGGTGCCACCGCACGCCAGCCCACCGGCGCCTGCGCGAATTCCACCGCGTTCGTGAAGTGCGGCAGCGTCACGCCATCGCGCTCGACGCTGAAGGGCGCCGCCGCAAGCACGCGCAATAGCACCGGTCGCGTCGCCGACTCCAGCCTCAGCGTGATCACCGTGCCGTTGGACTGGCACCCCAACGTGGTGCCATCGTACATGCTGAAGCTGGAGTTGGTCCCCGGGTACACCCAATATTCCAGCGCGCCATCATCCCACGTCGCCACCGCCGGATTCGCCACATAGGTCGCATCGCACAGCGTCGCCACGTTGGTCGGCAACATCGGGATGATGCCCCCCTGCCGCACGAACAACGGCGTCTGCGCCTGATTGGCATTGGCCCACGCCAGATTCTGCCCTCCCGTATGCGTCGTGAGTTGAAAATAGTCGCACCAGTTCCCCGGCGGCAGGTACACGTCGCGCGCCACGGCGTTGTTGGTGATGATCACCGCCACCAGCAAATCATCACCCAGCAAATAGGTGTGCTGCAGGCTGTGGGTACTCACGTCGGCCTGATCCATCAGCACCAGCGGACGCATGATCGGCAAACCGCTCTGCGTCGCTTCCGCGGCGCACGTGTATAGATAGGGAAACAGTGCGGTGTGGAGGCGCGCATAGGCGACGTAGTTGCTAAGGGCCTCGTCGCCCAGGCTCCAGGGATACTGCCGGCCCAGGTCGACCTTGCGGTGCATCTGCATGATCGGGGTCAGCGCGCCGAATTGTGCCCACCGCATGAACAGATTCGCGGGAGTCGAACTCCAGGTGCTATCCTGGTACCCACCCACGTCGTGCGACCACATCGAGTAGCCGCACATCGCCGCGGATTGTCCCGCGATCACCACGCCCTGAATTCCATTCGCGCCAAAGTTGGGCTCGTTGTCCCCCGCCCAGCATCCCGGGTAGGCCTGGTTGCCCGCGAATCCGCTGCGCGAGAACAGCAGCCCGTTTGTTCCGAGCACGTTCCAGATCGTGCGGTGATAGTCCAGCGAGTACCCGTTGCGCATCTCAACGCCGGACCGCCCGTCGCTGTAAATGGCGTTGGTCGGAATGTACACATTGCTGTCCGAACTCCCGCTCTCCCCGTCGTCAGTCTTGAAGCCGCCGATCGCCCCGCCGCTCTGCGCCACGAGATTGCTCAATTGCGCGCTCACCCACGCCCGTGCGCCAGGATGCGTATAATCGACGGGACTGCCCGTGCCCTTCCACCAGTTCACCAGCAGCGGCGGCCCTCCCGCGGAAGCGCGCACGAAATAATTGCTCGCCGCGCCCGCCGCATAGGTCGCGGCCTGCCCGGTGTTCTGTCCGCCCACGCCGTCACTCACGGAGCTGGTGTTCACGAAGGGCGTCATCCAGACCACAACTTTGAACCCATTCGTGCGCAGGAACGCCATCATGTTGGCCGGCGTGGTGAAGCCGGGCCAGTTGGTGCCTTCATACGTCCCTGAATTGCTCCACTGCGTGGTATTCCAGGTGAAGTCGTTGTACCCAACCTCCCAGGGCGAATCGAAAACGAAGACCGATCCGGGAATGCCGAGCTGGCGGTACTTGCTGATGACGTAGCGCACCTCGCCGCCGTTGTGCCAGATGTCGGAGGACATCCAGGGCGCGAAGGCCCATGCGGGCGACGACGGGGGGCGCCCGGTGTATCCCGTGTAACGCCGCAACACATCCGGCAACCGCGGCCCAAACACCACGTTGTATTTCAAGGCGGGAAAGAGACATGAAATGGTGCACCGATCCGCCTGCTGGTTGCGCATATCGAAAAAGCTTTCGGCGGATGAATCCAAATGGAATCCGTACCCGCGCGTGCTCATGAACCATGGCACCACTTTATAGGAGTTGTCACCCTTGTCTCCCGCCACGTCTCGCGTGAGCATGCGCACGCGCTTGCCGGCCTGGTCGAACGCGTTGAACTTTTCCCCGAATCCGTAGAAGTGCTCGCTGGCATCCGATGGCGTTGAAATTTCCGTCTCCGTCACGGGCATTCCGCCCCAGTTCACCACCTCATAGTGGAGAACCCCTTCCGCGAGGATCGTGAACCGGGTGACCACACTGGTGGTTGAGAACTGCTGTACGAACTCGAGCCCATTTGTGAGTACCGTCCCGTCTAGAATGCGTCCGATGCGATGCCACTCACCGCCGGCGCGCGCTCGCGCGGCGAAGGTGAGAACGTTACCCAGAGGATTTCCAGCCAAGTCCGGACCTGCGATCACGAGGTTCCCGGAATTGGTATACACGCGAACCTCCAACAGAGGAATGGTTGCAATCGTGAGGGGCAAATAATCATTTCCCTCGGGATTGAGCGGCCATTCGACGTCGTAGGAAAACGGGTCTGCCTGGGCCACCGTCTCCAATTCCGTTTCGAACGAGGCCGAGTCATTTCCATAGTGGAAGGTGGGCAACCGGTCCGTGTACCAAACCCGCGCGTAGTATTGGACCACATCCCCCGCCGCAAATGTTCCCGCCGGAATTGTCGCGAGGTAGTACTTGTTATTCGCCGCCGTCTGGTCGAAGAACAGCTGAAGCCCCGTCCAATTGGTTTCACCCGCGCGCCGGTAAAACACCTGGCTCCCCGTCTGCGCCTGATCCGCCGCATTGCCAGCCCCTTGGAATTGATTCCCGGTAAAGATCTGCACCGCCGTGTTCGAGGTAATGCCCTGTAGAGGCACGCGCATCGTATCGAGCCCCGCAGCCGGCTCCGCATTGTCTGGGATATGCCAGGAATTGCCAATCTGTGGCAGCAGATTGGCATTGGTCGTCAGCAGCACACGATCGATCCGCGCGCCATCTTCGCGCATCCACAAATGCAGCGTGTGGTCCCCCGCGCCGCCGCTCACCGTGGGTTGCGCCGCGCCGCCCAGCCGGTTCGTGGTCCAATACCAGGCGCCCAGTTGATCGGGCCCAAGCGTGATCGAATTCGCGCTGTTGGTGGTCCCGTCCAAGCCCACATGCACCGAGTCGTCGTTGTTGTTGGTCGCAAAGGCGCGGGTCCACACGTAATGCGTGCCCCCAAGAGAAAACGTCACGGGATACTGCAACTCGGGACTGTTGGTGTCCCACCCGGCGCTGATACCCGCGCCCGAATTGGGTATCGCTTCCGCATAGCCGCCCCCGCTGAACCCGGTGACGGCATTCGAAACCACCCAACTGTGCGCACTGCGCGGCGAGATATTGGTGGCAAACGCCTCGGCCTCAACAACCGTGACCCCCGCAAACTCCTGCACCGCACCAGCCCGCGCCGCCAGCGCCATGCAAAACGCCACCAAAATCCCGCGATAAAAAATGCCCCCCGACATGGGCGCTTTTATACCATTTTCCGCCCACCCCGGCTACCTTAAATACCACCTAGTATAGAACTGGATTGATACTTCCATGCCGAAGGTGGCCCGGGCGCTCCGCGCACGGGCAATCCTCACCGCCGCCTTCTCCGCTGCTGCTTGCCATGCCGCGGCCCCCCGCCGCCACCCTCACGCCGTGGGGGACGACCCGCCTGCCCCCCACTGTGCTGCGCTCTGGTGCCGGGGTCCCGCGCGCCGCGCCGCGCCCCGCCGCCCCCCACGACCTTGTCCTCCCCCGCCGGCACAAAGTCGATCTTGCGCTTGTCAAAATCGACGCTCGCCGGAATCACCTGGATCGGCGTGCCCACCCGGTAGCTCTTTTTGCCCGCCCGCAATTCCTGCAAGCCGCGGTCGTGCTGCACGAATACATCCGAGAGTTGCGACACATGCACCAGCCCCTGGATTTGCAGGTTCACGATTTCAACAAAGATGCCGAAGTTCATCACCGCCACCACCACCGCGTTCAATGGCTCCGGCTTCCCATCCTTGATCATCTGTTCGAGATAGCGGTATTTCTTGATCTCCATCAGCGCCCGCTCGGCCTCGTCCGCCGTCTGCTCCGTCAGCGTCACGTTGAGCGCGATCGGCACCAGATCGCCTTTCGTGTATGCCGCCCGTTTCGTGGGCGCGCGCTCCGCCTCAGCCCCCGGCCGTTTCGCGAGCAACGCTTCCAGTTGACGGTGCACGGTCAAATCCGCATACCGCCGGATGGGCGAGGTGAAGTGCCCATAGTACGTCTTGGCCAGGCCATAGTGCCCGCCAGCCTCCGCCGAATACACCGCCCGGTTGAGGCTGCGCAATACCGCCATGCGGATATGATGCACGAGCGGCTCGTCCTTCACCTTTGTCAGAAAAGCCGCCATGTTGCGCTGCTTGGTCAGATCGCCGGGCTGATACCCCATGCCTTGCAATTGAATCTGCAGATCCTCGATCTTCTCCACGCGCGGCGGCTCATGCAGCCGCGAAATCAACGGCAGCCCGCGCAGGGTCAGTTCCCGCGCCACGGCCTCGTTGGCCGCCACCATGAACTCTTCCACAAGCTGGTGCGACGGATCGTTCGCCACCACCCGCAGTTCCTTGATCATGCTGTTGTCGCCCATCACCACTTCGCACTCGGGCATGTCGAGATCCAGCGCATACCGCGCGAAGCGGTTTTTGCGCAGGAGCTGCGCCCAGCGGTGCAGGTCCAGAATGCGCGAACACACCACCGCCGGTATCCCCGCCTCCGGGTTGCCGTTGATCACCGCCATGGCCTGCTCATAGGTCAGCCGCGCCTGTGAACGAATCACGGTCTTGGCAAAATCGCTGTGTGTCACATGCCCATCCGGGCCGATCGTCATGAACACCGAGAAGGACAACCGATCCTCATGGGGCCGCAGACTGCAAATTCCGTTGGAAAGTTGCTCCGGCAGCATCGGGATCACCTTGTCGGGTAAATACACGCTGTTCCCGCGCAACGCGGCTTCTTTGTCCAGCGGCGACCCCTGCCGCACGAAGTGGCTGACGTCGGCAATATGCACGCCCAACATTACCGCCCCGTTTTCCAGCGGCTCAATCGACAGCGCGTCATCAAAATCGCGCGCCCGCACGGGGTCGATCGTGAAGGTCACAAGCCCGCGGCAATCGCGCCGCACCCCCTGCTTCTCCATCAAACCCGACACATGCTCCGCCTCGCTCACGACCTCCGCCGGAAACCCTTCCGGCAGGCCGTAATGTTTGATGATCGCCAGCGTATCCGCCGAAGGATCGTCCGACGAACCCAGGCTTTCCAGAATCATCCCCTCGGGATTGACAGCCTTGTCCACCCAGTTGGTGATCTGGCACAGCACGCGGTCGTTAATCTTCGCCCCCGCATCGTCCGCCACATAAATATCGCGCCCATAGGTTGGATCCACCGGCACCACGCGCAAAAACCGCCCCGCCGAGCGTAGCGTGCCCACAATCTCGTGCCGCGCGCGCTCCAGAATCCGGATCACCGCGCCATTCGCCATCCCCGGCCGGTCGCTGCGCCCATCCGCCGCGAGCCGCACCACCACCTGGTCGCCCGGCAGCGCCGTGCCCTGCTCCTGCTGCGGCACGAAGACATTTTGTTCCGGACTCGCCACAATGGCGTGGCCCGAGCGCAACACTTGCAGCGTGCCCGTCACCAGATCGGCCGTGCTCCCCACCGTGTAGCGGTTGTCGCGGATCTTGATCACCTGCCCCGCCTTGGTCAGGTCGTGCAGGCTCTTCTGCAATTTCTTTTTCAAATTGCCGCGCGATCCGAGCGCCTCGGCAATTTCATCAAAGGTCAGCGCCGCCTTGCGTTGATGCAACAGCGCCGTGACTTGTTCCGTCAGTTCTTGAACTTTCTTCATTTTATTCTTTCTTCAATCTGAAATCATCAATCTCAAATCGTCAATGTCATCATGCCGGTATTCGGCACGAATTTTTGCACTCTTTTTCCCATCCCGGGTAGTTCCATGTATAGGGGAAATCCCGGCATTGCTGGGGCCGCGCTTCATAAATCGCGCAAGCCCCGTCTTTCTTGAGGAACACGCACGCATCCCCCTCGCCATTGCGCAGTTGCAAGCCGCGCCGGTTGGGCATCAGGGTCGTGTATTGTTCCGTGAACGCCTGCGCGGCCAGCCCAAGGTGCGTGGCGATCCGCTCGGCATCCACATCCGTCAGTTGCACCGTGCCTTTAATGCGGCAACAGTTGCCGCATTCCCAGCAGGTGAAGTTTTTCACCGGTGTCCGCATGTTATCCTGTCACCCGCATCCGGTGTCGTGTCGCGCGTCCCGCGCGAGTTCGTTTGACTGCAGTCGAAATCTTCCTTCAAGACGCTCCACCCGTATGCCGCTCCACATACGCCCGCACCGCCGCCGCATCCGCCGGCAATGCCGTCACCCGCGTCTTCGCGCCCGCGAGCGCATCCAGACTCGGATGATGCGCCACGTCCACACCCACCGCTTCGCGAATCGCGTCGCCAAATTTGGCCGGATGCGCCGTGGCCAGGCACACCATCGGTTCATCCTTTTCCAAATGCTGCCGCCCCACATGCACACCCACCGCCGTGTGCGGATCCAATAAATAATTCGCTTCGCGGTAAAATTCGCGAATCGTCGCCTGCGTCGCCGCCGTGTTCCCCCGCCCCGCCGCAAACAAGGGATCGATCGCCCCATCCAACCCCGGCGCCACCTTCAGCGCGCCGCTCCTCGCGAAATCACCCATCATCCCGCGCAACCGCGCGGCATCTTCGCCCACGCGGTAATACAAATAACGCTCAAAATTGCTGGCCACCTGAATATCCATCGACGGGCTGATCGTCGCCTGCACCGTGCCCTTCCGGTATTCCCCGCTCTCGAAGAACCGCGCCAGGATGTCGTTCTCGTTCGTGGCCAGCACCAGCTTTCGAATCGGCAACCCCATGCGCTGCGCGATCCACCCCGCAAAGATGTCGCCGAAATTTCCCGTGGGCACCGCGAAACGCACGCCCTTGGCGCCAGTCTCGCGCATCACCTTTAGCCCCGCATAGAAAAAATAGACCACCTGCGCCAGCACCCGCGCCCAGTTGATCGAATTGACCGAGCCGAGCCGCTGCCGGTCACGCCATGCCAGATCGTTGAACAGTTCCTTGAGTATGCCCTGACAGTCGTCAAAAGTCCCGTCGATCGCGAGGTTGTGCACGTTGGCATCAAGCACGGAAGTCATCTGAAGTTCCTGTGACCGGCTGACCCGCCCGCGCGGATGCATCACGAAAATCCGAATGCGCTCCCGCCCCCGCACCCCATGAATCGCTGCGCTGCCCGTATCCCCGCTCGTGGCCCCCACCAGATTCAATTCGCCGCCGTTCTGTTGCAGGAAATGCGCGAACAAATTCCCCAGAAATTGCAGCGCCACGTCCTTGAACGCCAGCGTCGGCCCGTGAAACAATTCGACGATGTGCACATCGTTGACCTTCACCACCGGCGTAATCTCCGGATGTGCAAATGTTTTGTAGCTGCGCTGCACAAGGTCGCGCAGCACCTCGGGCGCCAGATCCACAAACGGCTGCATGACCGCCACGGCAAGTTCGGCATATGGCAGTTTCGCCCAATCCGCCAGTCGGTCGCGCACATCCGGGATGCGCTGCGGCAAAAACAAGCCGCCATCGCGCGCCAGCCCCGCCATCACGGCATCGCTGAAAGACACAGGCGGAACCTGTCCACGGGTACTAAAGTAGGAAACTGATTGAATGTTCATCTGCTGACGGCGAGGCGATTGCGCTCGCGCGAAGGCGGGTAGTCGGTGACCAAGAAGGTCAAGATGGGTTGTAGGGTATTCCTGTAAGTTGCAGAATGCAAGTGGAATTCAGGTCAATGGAGCCGGCGGTCCCCGCCGGCATCTTTCTCACCCACCCCCGCCCGCCACACGCCGGTCACGCAAAATCGTAAAGAACGACCGCGAGCGAATCTCCGCCAGCGTCAACCCCGTGGCCTTGGTGTCCTCTTCCGTGATCGCCCCGCAGTTGAGCGCCGCGAGGAAGTAATTGAGCAGCCCCTGCCCGGTCGCCGCATCGTCAAATATATCACCCGTCAGCGTGACGCGCGCGGATTTTTCGACGAACAACCGCAGGCGTGACGCCGCCTCGTCGTAACTCTCCAGGAAAAACGCGTAGACCGCCGCGTAGCGTGCGGGCAATTGGCCCGGGTTCAAATCCCATCCTTGATAAAAACCATTGTACAGCGAATGGCGGATGTGGTCGTAGGCCATCTTCCACGCGCGATACACAACTTTATGATTTTCCGCCTCCTGCTCGAACGTCAGCTTTTCACCGCGGTGCGGCCCCACCGGCATCACGTTGGTCGCCCCGTCCGCGAAACGAATGCCCGTGCCGCCCAGCGCCACGCGCGTCATGTGATGCGCAAAATCGCAGACCGGATGCCCCATGGACTGATACCGCGCCGTGATGTTGCAAGCCGCCGTGTAATCGTAGGTCCCGAAAGCCGCCGACACCATTCGCCCCTCCGAGGCACGCACAAATTCCATCAACGGATTCCGCCCATCGTCCGTCATCATCGCCTGTGTCGTCTCCACCATCATTTCCATCTTCAGTGCGCGCGCCGGCAACCCCGCCTTGCGCTCGATGATCTCAAAGAGCCGCACCAGCGCCACAACTTGCGCCGCGATCGTGATCTTGGGCAGCATCACCACGAAATTCGAGGGCAGCGTGTTTCCGCTCTCGGCCAGCAACGCCGCCAGGAAAATATCCAGCGTGCGCGCGCCACGGTCTTTCAAATCTTCAGTAAAGGGCTTGATGCGTATGCCGATGAACGGCGGCAGCGTGCCATCGCGCATCCCCACCGCCACCTCGTGCGCGGCGGCCACCGCCGTCGCGTCTTCCTCCTCGTCACTGCGGTTCCCGTAGCCATCCTCGAAATCAATCCGAAAATCCTCCACCGGCTCGACCGCCAGTTTGCGCCGCACCTTTTCATAGACCGCATAGGCCAGCCAAACCGGATCGCCGGTGCGCTTGGCGGGCTCAAGTCCGGCCAGGCGTGCGCCGAGCGCAGCCACGTCTCCCGCCCGCGTCGGCAGCGCATAAGGCGCCGGCAGCTCCAGCACCCGCGCAAATGTCGCAAAATCCGGCGCATAGGCATCCAGCGACGCCAGCGCCATGCGCCCCATGCGCGCCGCCGTGTCTGCCTTGAATAAATTGGCGCCGCCATACACCGTGTGTACAGGCTGGCGCTCCGGGTGTTCGCCGGGATAGGTTCGCGCGAACGCCAGATTGGCTTCGCGCAATTCCGAGAATATCCGCTCTGTTTCCGAGGCCGCCAATAATGTCTTCATTTCCACCCCCCCCGCAGTCGCGCGAATCCTAATCCAAACTCCCCACTGCTGCAAATGCTATGCGCCCCTCTTCGAAATCACCACATTCCCGCTGACACTCCCCCACCCGCCTGCTAGACTCGCCGCAACTCACACAATCAGGAGGATCCGCGCATGAGTCTCGAGCCCGTCATCGCCCAGAAGTCGCCCTACGCCGTCAACGTCGAAGCCGGCAAAACCTATTGGTGGTGCGCCTGCGGCCAAAGCAAAACTCAGCCTTTCTGCGACGGATCCCACCGCGGCTCCGGCTTCACCCCTCTCGAATTCCCCTGCGCCAAAACCGAAACCGTCTACCTGTGCGGCTGCAAACGCTCCGCCACCCAACCCCACTGCGACGGCACACACCGCCGACTACAGGGATAGTCCAAGGTCAAAAGTCAAAATACGAGAAATTCTATAGGCCTTTCGACTTTCGACTTTTGACTTTTGACATGAAACTCCCCTCTTACCGCTTCTGCTTCGGCCCCTGGAACATCAGCGAAGGTCAGGACCCCTACGGCCCCCCGACGCGCCCGCCCCAATCCTTCGACTGGAAACTCGCACAACTCAAGGCCCATGGCTTCGATGCCATGATGTTTCACGATGACGACGCCGTCCCCGATATTGACTCAAAGCCCGGCGCCCAAATCCGCAAGGAAGCCCACGCCCTCAAAAAGCGCCTCGACAACGAGGGCATCGCCGCCGAGATGGTCGCCCCCCGCCTCTGGTTCAGCCCGATGACCGTCGACGGCGCCTACACCAGCAACAGCAAGAAGTGTCGCCAGTACGCCATCGACCGCTCGAAGCGCTGCCTCGACATCGCCCGCATCCTCGGCACCGATCTGATCGTGCTCTGGCTCGCCCGCGAGGGCAGTTACCTCCGCGAATCGAAAAACGCCCGCCGCTGCATGGATTACCTCGTCGAAGCCCTCGACGCCATGCTCGCGCACGACAAACGCGCGCGCCTCGCCATCGAACCCAAACCCAACGAGCCCATGGACCACGCCTACATCCCCACCATCGGCCACGCCCTCGCCATCGCCCAACTCACCGCGGCCCCAAAACGCATCGGCTGCCTGATCGAAAGCGCGCATGCCATCCTCGCCGGCCTCGACCCCGCGGATGAAATCGATTTTGCCATGTCCTTCGGCAAATTGTGGTCGCTGCACCTGAATGACCAGAACGGCCTGAAATTCGATCAGGATAAACCTTTCGGCAGCGCCAACCTGCGCGTGGCCTTCAACCAGGTCCGCGCCCTGGAACGTAACGGCTACGGACGCAACGGCGAATACATCTGCTTCGACGTCCACCCCTTCCGCCCCACCAAACCCGAACATTGGCTGGCGCATCTGGACAACAGCCGCCGCACCTTTCTGAAACTGGTCCAAAAAGTCCGCACCTTCAACGACGCCAAAGCCAACGCCCTCATCGCCGCCCGCAACTACGCCGCGCTGGACCAACTCGTCATCGACCATCTTCTTGGCCGCTAGAAGGAAGATTCCCCGGCTCCCGGTGGCCTTGCGCCACCGGGGCCAAAATTCAGGACAAGGACAACTCACGCCCCGTAATTGGGCTTGTCAAACTCAACACCGCACGGGCCCCCGCCCCTATTGGCTTCCCGCGTCACCGGCTCGCCTTGGAAATTCAGCACCGGGAAATACCCGCTGCTGATTTTCTGCGCCGCGGCAGGCATGTAGTGGCAGATATACGACCGGCGCCAGTGAGTCTTGGACTTGTTCGGCCCGGACCCGTGAATTACATTTCCATTGAAAAACAACGTGTCCCCCGGCTGCAACGGCGCAGGAATGGGCTGAAGTCCCTCGGGTGGCCGCACCAGGTGTTTCACAAAACTCTCGTTCATGTCCGCTTCTTCCGGACACACCAGCGCCGCATCCTGCGTTTGCGGTACCACATGCAGCCCGCCGTTTTCGGGAAGTGACGGGTCGATCGCCGTCCACGCCGCGATGCAGGAGAAGGGTTCGACCCGCAAATAAAAATTATCCTGGTGCAGCGCCTGCCCCCGCGCTCCCGGCGGCTTGAAGTAAAACATGCTCTGGGTCGCGATCGGCTCGTCCCCCAGCAACGCGCTCAAAATATCGTGCAGCCGCTGATCCAGCAACCATCGCTTGGAAAGTTCGTCCCACGTATGCGGCATCATCACGCGCGGATACCGCAGCAAGGGATCCGTCGCCGCCCGGTCCGGAATCCATGTTCCCTCGGGCGCCGGCTCGAGGTCGTCCGCCAGCCGCTGAAACCGCGCCCCCAACGCCGCCACCTCGTCCGCGCCAAACAGCGCAGGCACAATCAAATACCCCTCGCGCCCAAAAAACGCGAGCTGCTCCCCACTCAACACCCCCTGTTTAATTCCAGTAGCTTGCATGGCCCAAAATTAAGCCATTCCCCGGATAATTTCCATGCATATTCAGTCGTTACCAAATCCGAAATCGCCCCGAGTTAGATCAGGGGCGACAGCAACGTGGTGCGCCTTCGGCTGTCATCCCCTGTAGTCGGGGTCGCTGACCCCGACTCCGAGGTGGACCGCGGCCTCCGGACGCGGTCTTCCGCCCCCCACACCTCCCGCCCCAAAAGCCTCCAACGCCCGATTGCAGTTTTTCCTCCGCCTGCGTATGCTGCCCCATGCTCCAAAGCCTGCGAGTTAAAAATTTCGCCATCGTCGAATCCCTGCAAGTCGAATTCGGCCCCGGCCTGAACGTCATCACCGGCGAAACCGGCGCCGGAAAATCCGTGCTCGTCGGCGCGCTCGGACTCCTGCTCGGCATGCGCGCCGACCGCACCCAGGTCCGCGCCGGCGCCGACCAATGTCAGGTCGAAGCCGTCTTCACCCTCTCCGACACCAGCGCCATCGCACCCCTGCTCGATGAATTGGACCTCCCCCCCTGCGAGGATGGCGTGCTGATCCTGCGCCGCAGCGTCTCCGCCGCTTCGGGCGCCGGCAAGTGCACCATCAATGATGGCGCCACCACCGTCCAGGCCCTCAAGCGCCTCGGTGATCTGCTCGTGGACCTCCACGGCCCCCACGAGCACCAATCCCTCCTGAACCCGGATTTCCAGTTGAATCTCCTCGATGCCTTCGGTCGCCACACCGACGCACGCGAGGCCTGCCGCCACGCCTACGAGTTCGTGCTGGACATCGACCGCCGCCGCCGCGAGCTCGAAGGCGACGACCGCACCGTGGCCCAGCAGATCGAAATGCTGGAATATCAGGTCAAGGAAATCGAAGCCGCGCAACTCGAAGGCCTGAGCGAAGAAACCCTCGCCAACGAACACGCCCTCCTCGCCAACGCCCAGGAAATTCTGGCCCTCGGCCAGTCGATCACCGCCGCCCTCACCGAGGAGGAAAACGCCGCCTTCTCCCGAATCGTCGATGCCCGCCGCCAGCTCGATGCCATGGCTCGCCTTACCATGGAAGCCAAAGCCTGGGAATCGGAGGCCGAATCCCTCGCCAGCAGCCTTCAGGCCCTCTCCACCAGCATCCAACGGCGTCTGCAGGCCATCGAAGTCGACCCAGAGCGCCTGCGTTGGGTCGAGGACCGCGTCGGCATCCTCCACAAACTTAAACGTAAGTACGGCGGCTCCATCGAGGACATCCTGGCCTTCCTCGCCGAGTCGCGTACACGCTTGAAGGATCTCTCCACCCGCACCGAGCGCCTCGCCACGTTGGATGCCGAACGTAAAACTGCGGAGCAAGCCCTGCGCGCAGCCGGAAAATCGCTCACCACCCGCCGCCAGAAAGCCGGCCAGGAACTCGGCCGCGCCGTCACCAGCCATCTGCGCGAGTTGGGTTTTCCACATGGAGAATTTCGCGTCGAGCTGGCCGCCTCCGCCCCCCGCCCCTCCGGACTCGATACCGCCGAATTCGGCTTCGCACCCAATGTCGGCGAACCCATGCGCCCCCTGCGCCTGATCGCCTCCAGCGGCGAAATTTCCCGCGTGATGCTCGCCACCAAGGCCGTCCTCGCGAAGCATGACCGCGTCCCCGTGCTGGTCTTTGACGAAGTCGATGCCAACGTCGGCGGCGAAATGGGCGTCGCCATCGGCGAAAAACTCGCCACCATCGCCCAGCGCCATCAGGTCCTGTGCATCACGCATCTGCCGCAAGTCGCCGCCCATGGCACCCTGCACTTCGCCGTGGTGAAACGCGTCACCAAGGGCCGCACCCTCACCGAAATCACCACCGTCGAAGGCACCACCCGCGAAGAGGAAATCGCCCGCATGCTCGGCGGCAAGGACCTCACCACCGTCACCCTCCGCCACGCCCGCGAACTCCTCGCCCGCAAGTAGAATGTTTCTCGCGGAGGCGCGGAGTTCACAGAGAGGCGGTTCGGATAGGTAGAGATGCAGTATTCATACCCGAACCGGCCTCTCACCGGTTCGGGCAATAAAAGCAATCTCCGCGACCTCCGCGCCTCCGCGAGAAATTCAAAACCATATTCAAAATGATACACACTGGATTACGCTGGCAAGTTTTGACTTCCTTCCGCCCCCCCCTATAATGCCGCCTCACCTTAAAAACACGGAGCAGACCATGGACATCCAAACCCTTTTCGCGGAACGCATCGGTGGCGCGGCCTTCGGCACCTCCAACGCCATCTATAAATTTGAAAAGATCAAACGCGCCAAGGCCGCCGCCCGCGCCCAACACCCCACCGTCGAATTGCTCGACTTTGGCGTCGGCGAACCCGACCAGATGGCCCCCCTCCCCATCCGCGAAGCCCTCAAGAAAGCCGTCGACGACCCCGCCAACCGCGGCTACTCCGACAACGGCATCGACGCCTTCAAAAATGCCGCCGCCGAATACATGCGCATCTTCCTCGGCGTGCGCAACCTCGATCCCAACACCGAAATCAACCACAGCATCGGCTCCAAACCCGCCCTCGCCATGCTGCCACTCTGCTTCGTCAATCCCGGCGACACCGTCATCACCACGGTGCCCGGCTATCCCGTCCTCGCCACCCACGCGGCCTACCTCGGTGGTAAGGTCGTCAAGTTGCCCCTGCTCCCGCAAAACAAGTTCTACCCCGACCTCAACGCGATCGACGCCGACACCGCGCGCCTCGCCAAACTCTTTTATGTGAATTACCCCAACAACCCCACGGGCGCCCCGCCTTCCGAGGCCTTCTTCGATGCCCTCATCGAATTTTGCACCCGCCACAATATCCTCATCGTCCAGGACGCCGCCTACGCGACGCTCGTCTATGGCCGCCCCCCGCTCTCGATCTTGAGCCGCCCCGGCGGCAAGGATGTCTCCGTGGAATTGCACTCGATGAGCAAAAGTTACAACATGACGGGCTGGCGCCTCGGCTTTGTCGCCGGTTCCGCCCGCGCCGTGAAGGCCTATGCCGAGGTGAAGGACAACATCGACTCCGGCCAGTTCAAGGCCATCCAGGTCGCCGCCTGCGCCGGCATCGCGGATCGCGCCCTCTCCGATCGCATCAAGGATCACTACGAAGGCCGCTTGAAAAAACTCGCCGCCGCCTTGCGCGCCGACGGTGCCGATGCCACCATGCCCGGCGGCACCTTCTTCCTCTACCTCGCCGCGCCCCGCGGCGCCGGCAACCAGAATTTCGCCAGCGCCGAGGAAGCCTCGCAATTCCTGATCCGCGAACACCTCGTCTCCACCGTGCCGTGGGACGACGCCGGCGCCTGCCTGCGTTTCTCCGCGACCTTCGAGTCCGCCGGGCCCCACGACGACGACCGCGTCATCGCCGAACTGGCCCGCCGCCTGCGCCAGGCCAACCTGCGCTGGTCGTGATGGTTCGATGAATCGGAATGGGGGTCCGCGATCTCCACGGGCGGGCAAGGAAGTTCCATCCGTTCCCTGGAGACGGCGGTCCCCGCCGTTACCCGCTTGGCAACATCCTCCAAATCGTCAATCGGCAACCATCAATCGCAAATCTTCCTCACCCCAAATCTGCCAGCGCCTGCCTCACCCTCGCCACGCGCTCTGCCGCATCATGCTGCGCCGCCGCACGAACCTCGCGCTCATGCTTCAGCACCATCGTGGCAATCTCGTCCCATGTACCGCCACGCCCATCCGCACGATGCCGGATCACCGCGTCGCGTGCCACCACGCCATCCGTCATCAGGTGACGGATCGCAAACACGTTGAGCGGCCCATAGCTTCCGCCATCCGACAGCGTCACCATCCACTCCATGCCCAAATCCCGCAGGGACTCCGCCGCCTGCCAGTCGCCTTCGCGGGCCACCTGGTGCCCCGGCCCCAGCCGGCAGTCCGCAGCCCATGCATGCAAGTCATCGAGCGTGACCGGGCCATACACCGCCCCGTCGTCTAGCTTCACGCGCCAGACACGCCCCGGATCCACGACAAATTTCTCTAAAAGTTGCTCGGTGAGCTCCATCACCCGCTGCCGCAACTCACGCGTTGGCTTATCCGCATCCACGCTGCCCGCCACCCCCGCCAAACCGGTCGCCAGCGCCGCGCGGGCCAGCACCAATTCTGCCTGCACCAGCGCCAGTTCCGTCTTGCGGCTGCGTCCGTCACGCTCCGCCTCTTCGAACTTGCCTTGGAATTCTTTCGCCGCCGCTGTTGACGCCGCATCCACCCGGCGCACGTCTGACTCCCGTCGTTGTCCCTCCGCTTGGTCCTGACGCCATGCCACCGCCTCCCGTTGTAGCCGCGCCAGCTCGGCCTGCAAACTTTCCGTAACCTCGGCCCGCAACCGCTCCCGCTCCCGGCTCACCTCCGCCTGTGCCGCCGCCTGGCGCAGGCCCTCCCGCGCGACGTCCAACTCCCGCATAACGCTGGCATGCGCTTGCGCCCACTTCTGGCGCTCCACCTCCCACACACCATCATGAGCCCTGGCCGAGTCCTCGAGGCGCGCAGTCTCACGCGCCAGTGCGGTCTGCGCTTCAGCCTTGCCAGACTCCAACGCCTCCACCATCTGCGATCGGTCAGCCTGATGCCGCGCCCGTTCAGCGTCCACGGCCCGTCGCGCTGTTTCAACGTCGGCAGCCTGTCGCTGCGCCTCCGCCTCCAATCTCACAACCTGCTCGCGCCACACCGCCGACGACGCCAGTTCCTCCCGCACTTCCGCCAGCTCCTCGGCCAGCGCCTCGGCCCGCGCGCCCGCCTTCGCCGCGTCCTCCATCCCGCGCGCACCCGCCTTGAGCAGCCCTTGCAACTCGGCCTGCAGTCGTGCCGTTTCCGCCTGAAAGTCCTCCGCCTTGCGCACCGCCGCCGCCAGTTCCTCGTCCCGCCGCGCCACCTGCTGCTTCACCCCCGCAAGCGCTTCGCCCAGCGCATCGCGTTCGGCCTTGAGCTCGCCCAACGCCTTCGTCGCCTCTTTCACGTCACTGACCACGCGCGCATGCCCGGCCTGCACCGTCTCCAGCGCCTTGGCCGATTCCCCGACCGCACGCGCCAGTTCCACTTCCGCCACCTGGCGTTCGGATGCCAGCTGCTTTTCCCACCGCGCCGCGGACCGCGCCAACTCCTGGCGCAAACCGTCCAATTCTTTTTCAAGCGCGGCAGCTTGCTTCCGATATTGCCCCGCCTCCTGCCCCTGCTTGCCCTGTTCCTGCTGCAACCGCTGCGCGTCCTGTTGCAGACGCCCGGCTTCCTGTTCCAGCTGTTTTTCCCG
>CAMFEP010000008.1 GCA_945949405.1 Kiritimatiellales bacterium | reverse complement strand
GGCCGCCCCTCCCGGAGGGTCGCGGGTTAATCGCGTGATACAGAATAGTCACATTCGAACGGCAGCCGATGCGGTGGCGGCGATACTGGCGAAGCGTTCGCGGGCGCCCGCACGGATTGAAGCCACGGCATTTGCGCCTTCCAACATTGCCCTGGTCAAATATTGGGGCAAGCGCGACGAGCAACTCAACCTGCCTGTGACATCGAGCCTGTCGATCTCATTGGGTAAATTGGGCTCCTGGGTGACCTTGCGCGCGGGCGAGGGGGAGGATTGGGTTTCCCTCAATGGGCGCGTCCTGGCGCCGGACAGTGAGTTCGCGGTGCGCGTACGGAAGTTTTTGGATTTATTCCGGCCTGCGCCCGGATTTGTGTTCGATGTGGCGGCGGTGAATACGATTCCGACGGCGGCGGGGTTTGCCTCATCGGCCTCGGGATTTGCGGCACTCGTGCGGGCATTGGATGGGCTTTTCGGTTGGGGATTAGAAGCGCGCGCGATGTCGATTCTGGCGCGGCTCGGGAGTGGAAGCGCGGCGCGCTCGTTGTTTGACGGGCTTGTCGAATGGCATGCGGGTGTGGCGGCGGATGGCATGGATAGTTTTGCGGAACCCTTGCCGGTGGCCTGGCCGGAATTGCGAATCGGGCTTGTGGTGATCACCACAGCCGAGAAGGGATTGAGCTCACGCGCGGCGATGCAGCGCACCGTGGCAAACTCACCGCTGTACCGCGCGTGGCCGGCGACGGTGGCGCACGATTTTGGGGAAATCAAGGCGGCGCTTGTGGAGCACGATTTCACGCGTACGGGTGCGGTGGCCGAGCGCAACGCGCTGGCGATGCATGCCACAATGCTGGCGGCCTCACCGCCGGTGCTCTACTGGCTGCCCGAAAGCGTGCGGATCATGCAGAAAATCTGGAAGGTCCGGGAGCAGGGCCTGCCGGTGTATTTCACGATGGATGCGGGACCGAACGTGAAGGTGCTTTATACGGCGGAGCACGAATCTGACGTACTTGATGTGTTTGATGACGTGGATTTTGTGCGACCGAAGGACTGATTTTATGCGGCAGATGGCACCACGGATTTCACGTCCTCGGACCCAGAGGGGATGACACGGATGTGGAAAGGCACATAACATGGCAAATGAAGGCATGGATCGCATTCGGAGCATCGAGATCCGTAAGATTGAGCAGCGTGCGAAAGAGATTGAGGGATTGATTTGGGGGGAGGCCCAGCCCGTTGAGGTGGCCATGGCGGAAACCATGGAGCACCTGCCGCTGGCCGAGGCCAGGCGGTTGCGCTACAAGCCGGTCAAGGATGGCCAACTGTGGGGCACGCCGTGGTCCACGGCGTGGTTCCGGATTCGGCTTCAGGTGCCGCGTGCCTTTCGCGGGGAACCGGTGTCGCTGCTCTTCCGCCCGCATGGCGAGTGCATCATTTTTTGGAACGACGTCCCTGTGCAAGGGCTGGATGCGAACCGCCACGATTTGCTGTTGTTCAAACGGGCCCGGGGTGGAGAGCGTGTGGAGCTTTTTGTGGAGGCGGCGTGCAACGAACGCCAGGGGCGGTATGCGCGCCGAACCATGGAGGCACCCACGCTGGCGGTGTTCAACCGGGAGGTGTGGGATGCATCGCACGATTTGAACGCGCTCCAGGGGATGCTGGCGGAACACCACTGGGATTTTTGGCAACGGATGCACCGGGTGGTTGAGCCGGAAGATACGCGCCGCGCGAAGCTGGTCTTTGAATTGGGACGGGCGGTGGATCTGTTCGATTATGCCGATACGAGTCGCGCCGCGGTGCGCGCATCGGCGCGCCGGCTGCGGCGGGCGCTGGCGCCGCTGTACCGGCGGAAAGCGGTGCCATCGGCGCAAACTGTGGCGGCTATCGGGCATGCGCATATTGACGTGGCCTGGCTCTGGCCGCTGGCGGAAACGATGCGCAAATGCGGGCGAACATTTTCCAATGTCCTCGCGTTGATGGATGAATATCCCGATTTCAAATTCGTGCAAAGCCAGCCGCATCTCTATGAATTCACGCGCGACCGCTATCCGGCGCTTTACCGCCGCATCCGCGAGAAGGCGAAGGCCGGGCAATGGATACCCACGGGGGCGATGTGGATCGAGGCGGACTGCAACGTCACGAGTGGAGAAAGTCTCGTGCGGCAGATTTTGCACGGCACGCGCTTTTTCAAGAAAGAATTCGGCCACGACGTGCGCTGCCTGTGGCTGCCGGACGTGTTTGGGTATTCGGGGGCGCTGCCACAGTTGTTGCGCTTGAGCGGGATTCCGTATTTCCTGACGCAAAAAATCTCGTGGAATAGCATCACGACCTTCCCGTACCACTCGTTCCATTGGGAGGGGATCGACGGGTCCACGGTGCTGGCGCATTTTCCGCCGGTGTCGACTTACAACAGCGAGTTGCACGCCTCGGAAGTTCGCTTCGCCGAGCGGGCTTTCAGGGAAAAGGATCGGTCCTCGCTGCAGATGATTCCCTTTGGCTATGGCGACGGGGGCGGGGGTCCGACGCGGCGGCACATCGAGCGCATGCGGCGTTATCGCGATCTCGAGGGTATGCCCAAGCTCGAACCGATGGGGCCGGAGGCCTTTTTTGACCGGCTTGCGGGGGAAGCCGCACACTTGCCGCGCTGGGTTGGCGAATTGTATCTCGAACTGCATCGTGGGACGCTAACGACGCAGGGTTACAACAAGCGCTTTAACCGCCTGTGTGAATTGCTGTTGCGCGAGACGGAAATGGTGTCGGCGCTGGGGCTGGCCGGGGGCGGGCGCTACGATCAGCGCCGCCTGAATGCGATTTGGAAGGTTGTCCTGCTCAATCAGTTCCACGACATCATTCCCGGCAGTTCGATCGCACTGGTGTACAAGGATTCGGATCGGCAGTACGCCGAGGCGCTCCAGCAGCTTGCCGGGGTGCGCGAGCGGGCGGTGAGTCAATATGCGGCGAAGGTGGATACGCGCGGGGCAGGGGTGGCGGTGCTGGTGCGCAATGCGCTGTCGTGGGATCGTCAGGGCGTCGTGGCGGTGCCGCGCAAGGGTGTCGCTGGCCGGGGCGGGGTCAAGGCTGTGTTGCCCGACGGCCGTGAGGTGCCGGTGCAGATTGGGGCGGATGGACAGGCGCGGTTCCAGGCAAGCGTTCCTTCGATCGGGCATGCTGTCTGCCGGCTGGTGCCGGGACGCGTGGCGGCACCGGTGGTGAAGGCGACGGCGACACTTTTGGAAAATGACGTGTTGCAGGTGCGGTTGGACCGGCAGGGGCGGGTCCGGCGCATCCGCGACAAGCGCAATGGACGCGAGGTGCTGGCAGCGGGGGCTGTGGGGAACCGACTTACACTCTACGAAGACAAACCCAACGACTGGGCGGCATGGGATGTGGATCATTTTTATAAGAACAAGCCGTTGGAAATCGACGGTCGGCTCGATTCCGTGGTGGTGATTGAGTCGGGGGCGGTGCGCGGTGTGCTGCGGATCGTGCGGCGCATTGGCAAGTCGCGGGTGACGCAAGAGCTCGTGCTGGAGGCGGGCAGCGCGCGACTGGATTTCGTGACGCGCGTTGAGTGGGGCAATGAGAAGAATGTTTTATTGAAAGTGGCGTTTCCGGTGAACGTGCGCGCCGATCGCGCGCGCTTCGAGATTCAGTTCGGCAATGTCGAACGCCCGACGCACACGAACATGCCGAGGGATTTTGCGCAGTTTGAAGTGGCGGGGCAAAAGTGGGCCGACCTTTCCGAGCCGGGGTACGGGGTGGCATTGCTCAACGACTGCAAGTATGGGTACGACGTGCGCGGCAACGTGCTGGGCTTGTCATTGCTGCGTGCACCGAAAGAACCGGATCCGACGGCCGATATCAACAAACCCCATGTTCTGACCTATGCGCTGTTCCCGCATGCGGGCGATTTCACCAACGGGGTTGTGCGTGAAGGGTATGGGCTCAACGTTCCGCTGGCAGGGGACGTGGTGCGTTCCCACGCGGGGCGATTGGCTGCGACGCACAGCGCGCTCGCGGTGAGCGACGGTGGGGTGATCATCGACACGGTCAAGAAAGCCGAGGACGATGCGGGTGTGGTGGTGCGGCTCTACGAGGCGCATGGGGCGCGTGAAGCGGTGACGTTGCGCCTGGCCTGGCCGGTGCGCGCCGCGTGGGAGACGGATTTGATGGAGCGGCCGTTGAAAAAACTGGCCCTGCGCAACGGCGCGGTGCGGTTACCGTTTGGGCCGTTTCAGATTCGGACGGTTAAGTTGGTGCGTTAGAGTCCCTTTGGGCGCTTGGTACAAGCGCCCCTACAAATTACTTGCTCTCCTCGGCATTCGCTTCCAACGCCTGATTGAAGAAATCCACGAGGAGCGGCGCATACTGGCGACGAAAACGCGTGAGCGCATCGGTGTGATTGCCTTTATCAACAATCCAAAACTGTTTGGGCTCGTTGGCGAGGGCGAAGAGCGTTTTTCCGTGCTGAAAAGGGATCACGGTGTCAGCGGTGCCGTGGATGAACAAGACGGGGACGTGGGGCAGGCGCTTTACGCCGGCATCGGGGCTGTAGCCGTTGCTGACCACAACGAATGACAGGGGCCAGCGCAACAGGCTCAAGATTGGGATCAGGGCGATTTTGTCGCGGACGATCGTGCGGTAGGACGAAAAGGTGGAGTCGATCACGATGGCGCGCACCCCGGGGAAGTCATGGCGCGCCAGCACGGCGATGGCATTGGCTCCGCCGAGGCTCTGGCCCAGAACCAGCAGGCGTTGCGGATCTACATCGGGGCGCGTGGCCACATACTGCAGGGCGGCAAGCGAATCTTCGTAGAGGTGTTTGCGGTCGGGCGAGCCGGCGGACTGGCCGTAGCCCCGGTAGTCGAAGACGAAGACGTTGAATCTTTCGGCGGGAAGCCAGTCGACAAACGAAAAATGGGCGGTCATGTTCTGCGCGTTGCCGTGCAAGTGCACGACGGTGCCGAGCGGTGGGCCAACCGCAGGGATGAACCAACCGGTAAGGGGCGTGCCGTCGGCGCTGTGGAAAACGACATTCGTGTAGGTGAGGTGGTGGCGCTCCGGGGTTTGATAGACGACGTGATTGGGTTGATAGAAAAGGCCGTTGGCGCATCCGCCGAGGGCAAGGGACGCGATAATCAGCAGTATGCGGGGGTTGCGCATGCCCCCATTTGAAATCGGAAATCGATCTTACGCCAGTCTTTTTCGCTTGAAGGTTTCCACTGGACGTCGCACGCTGATCCCAACGTATGCGGAAGTTCGCGCGGCGAGGTGCCGCATAAACCTTCCGCATGTAACAATAAGGCAGGAGGTCGCAGTGAAGAAACAGGTATTGATCCTGGCAGTGGCGCTGGCGGCGACGGGTACGTTTGCGGCGGGAACGATTCGTGATAACTGCGGTTGTGGCTTGGGTACGATGGCGCTGGGCGATCAGGAGCCGACGATGCTGTCGCAGTTGGCCGCCACCTTCCTGAACGGTGCCATTTGCGGCAATCAGACGTTCGGTATCTCGTCGGGCACGCTGGAGTGCGAGCCGCACGCGGGCATGGCATCCAACACCCGGGTGCAGCAGTATGTGGCGGAGAACATGGACCAGTTGATCATGGACGTGGCGGCGGGCCAGGGTGAGTCCCTGAACGCGCTGGCGGACCTGATGGACGTGTCGGCGACCGGACGCGCTGACCTGTTCGCGAAACTGCAGGGCAGCTTCGAAAGCATCTTCCCCACGAGCGAAGTGACGTCCATGGACGTCGTGCGCAACATGGACAAGGTGCTCAACGGCTAATTTCGTGCAAGCCGTTGATCGACGAAGCGACAGGCTGCCTTGGCGGCCTGTCGCTTTTTTCATCCTGATTTTTGTTGGTAACACCGTCCTGGCGGACGGCTCGGCACAGCCTCGCCCTCCAGGCGGCGAGACCAACTACGCCGAAGCGTTGGTGGCGCAGGCCGAGGGTTTGCGGCTTTATGCCGATCCCACGTGGCACAGCCTGTTGCATTACAAGCCCGCGCTACTGGGCGGATACGTCAGCCTGGTCGATGATCCTCGATTTTTTAGCGCGC
This sequence comes from Kiritimatiellales bacterium, assembly GCA_945949405.1. GTDB lineage: Bacteria > Verrucomicrobiota > Kiritimatiellia > UBA8416 > JAIOPI01 > JAIOPI01. Next base: position 27,391 of record CAMFEP010000008.1, on the reverse strand, counting down.
CCGACGGCAAGTTTAATCCGCGCCATGAACTGGCGGCGACTTTGCGGGCATTTTTTCGACCCGCGGGGACGAATGAGCTCGAGCACCCGGTCTGCCGCTTTGTTGCCCGTTACACCTGGCTGCGGGAGAAGCTGACCATCGATCCGGCGCAACTGCCGGTGCCCGAATGTGCGAAGTTCAACTTGGTCAGTTATTATCTGGATGTCACCCACGTGACGCTGGTCTTTCCCGCGGCCTACATGAACGGTCCGGCTTCGATGTTTGGTCACACACTATTGGTCTTCGATTCGCGTGAAAAAAACAGGCTTTTAGCAAAATCTGTAAGCTATGCAGCCAAAGTAAACACTAGCTTTGGTCCGTTGTTTGCTTTTGCTGGAATGGCAGGTATGTATCCCGGATTTTACAGTATCCAGCCATACTACGAGAAGGTCGAGCAGTACGGCGACATCGGGCACCGCGACGTCTGGGAATACAACCTGGATTTTTCGTCCAACGAAGTGGAGCGCATGATTGGGCACGCGTGGGAGCTACAAAACATCTGGAGCCGCTATTTCTTCTTCAGCGAAAATTGTGCCTACAATTTGTATTTCCTGCTGGAAGTGGCTCGGCCGGAATTGGGTTTGAGCGATGTGCATGACTGGTTCGTGATCCCCATTGATACCGTCAAAGCTATTGACGGGCGGGGGCTGGTGACGGACGTACAATACCGGCCGTCGCAGGTCACGCGCATCCGGCATCTGGCCAAACAGTTGGATGCGCCGGAGCGCGCGCTGGCGCGAAGGGTGGCGCGCGGTCAGACCAATGTGGCGGATCTTGCAATGACGGTGCCGGATCCGACCAACCGGGCCGTGGTGCTGGAGCTGGCGTCGGAGTACATCCAGTATTTGTACACCGAGGAAAAACTGGCCAAGGCGCGTTACAGTCCCATGCTGATGGATACGTTGCGCGCGCGCAGCAAGCTGGGGGCGCTCCCGGTAGAGGCCAACACAATCCCGCCACCGCCCCGGCCGGATCACGGGCATGCGCCGATGCGCCTATCCACGGGGGTCGGGGTGCGGGAAGACGATGTATTTGCGTCACTGCGCGGGCGCATCGCCTACCATGCGCTACTGGACAACGATGCGGGCTACGAAAAGGGGGCCGAAATTCAGTTTTTGAGTACGGAGACGCGCTACGATTTCGAGCGCGACTATTTCCGTCTCCAGCGCCTGGATGTGGTGCATGTGGAATCGATTGCGGCGCGTGACGATTTCTTTGCGCCAGGCTCATGGAAATTCAGCGCGGGAGCGGAGCAAGCGGATCGAGGCGAGGCGGGGGATCGACTCGTGTTGCAGGCGCAGACGGGTGCGGGGCTGGCGGCGGAGTCACGCGGCGGTGCGCTGGGATATGGTTGGGTGGAGGCGCGTGGCCTGGCGGGGCCGCGGCTTGGTGACGAGGATTATGCAATCGGCATGGGCCCTGCGGTGGGGGTGATGGCGATGGTGGGGCCACGCTGGAAGCATCTGATCGAGGCGCGTGCCACGTACTATGCCCTGGGGGTGGAATTTTGGGATATCGCGCTGACGTGGGGCCAGGATTTTAGCCTGACACCGAATCGCAGCATCAGCATGGAGCTGTCCACGGTGCGGCGGGATGCATACGAGTTTCAGGAAGCGCACGTGCGGGTGAATTTGTATTTTTGACGGGAGCACGGCTCGCGGGACGCTCGCCCTCCATGGTCACTAGACCAGAACCTCGATGATGTCCTTGTCGGCTTTGAGTTTTTGCAGGGCGGTGGGCGAGGGGGCAGTGTCCATGGCGAGGGAGCAGCAGGCGGCCTCGTTGGTTTGAAAAATCAGGTTCTGCATTTCTTCAATGTTAATGCCTTCCTCGCGCAAAATTTCCAGCACGCGCGCCAGTACGCCGACGCGATTGTAGTGCCGAATGATCAAGGTATTTTGGCAACCCAGCGCCTTACGGATGTTGACGATATTTGTCGGGCGCCCGGTTTGCTTAAAATTGCGGATAATTTCCAGGGTTTCCATGGCGATGGCCATGGAGGCCTGGTCTGTTGATGCACCGATATGCGGGGTGCCCGAAATTTTCGCGACCAATGCGGTTTGTTCAAACGGCGCCTGACCTGCGGTGGGTTCGGCGTCAAAGACATCCAAGCCGACTTTCAGCCCCTTTGCCGCAATGGCGTCAGACAGGGCCGCGTGATCCACGACTTCGCCCCGTGCCGTGTTGATGAAAATCGCGCCCGGCTTCATTGCATCGAACAAGGCCTTGTTGAAAATATTTTTGGTTTCCGGGGCGAGTGCGAGGTGGACGGAGACGACATCGGAGCGTCGCGCGAGTTCAGTCAGGGTGGGCATACATTCGGCACCCAGCGCCTCGGCTTTTTTCGGATTGAGGTTGCGAGACCACGCGATGACCCGCATCTCGAACGCATGGGCGCGGCGGGCCACGGCCGTGCCGATCTGGCCGGTGCCGACGATGCCGAGGGTGCGGCCCTTGAGCCCCCGGGCATTGCCAATACGCTTCTTGTCCCACTTGCCGGCGCGCAGTGCGTGGGTGGCGTCGGGGATGCCGCGATCGGCACTGATCATCAGGCCCATGGCCAGTTCCGCCACGGCGGCGGTGTTCATACCGGGGCAATTGGCCACATAGGTTCCGCGTGCGGAGGCGGCCTTGAGATCGATGGTGTTCACTCCAGCGCCGGCGCGTACGATCAAGCTCAAGCGTGGGCCAGCCTTGATCGCCTCGGCGGTTACGGCGGTTGAGCGGACGATCAAGACCGAGGCGGCACCGATGGCCTTTGGGAGGGTTTCGGCGTTCAACTCCGGCTTGTAGTCGACGGTGGCCCCCATGGCTTCCAGCCCGGCGATCAATTCCTGCTCCACGCTGTCCGCGATCAATACATTCATCATTGGCACCGGGGGTTAGTGTTGTGGCGGCACTCTGCCGCTTGTTATACTACTAGCCGGGAAGGGCTAAGTAAATGGGACGGCGCTTCAGTGCGGTTGTTTGGTGCATGATCGGACTGGTCATGGGCGGAGCACTGCCACTGCGGGGTTCCTCGGTGGTAATTAGCGAAATCATGGCGGTCAACAGCGGGCCGCTGGCCGATGAGAATGGCGACTTTTCGGACTGGATCGAGCTGCACAACGAGGGATCGAACACGGTTGCGCTGCTCGGCTGGTATCTGACCGACAAGGCCACGGCCCTGACCAAATGGGCTTTTCCAAACGTCAGCCTCGCGCCAGGGCAGTTCATGGTGATTTTTGCGTCCGAGAAAAACCGGCTGGTCGCGGGCCAACCACTGCATACCAATTTCAAGCTGAGCGGGGAGGGGGAGTACCTTGCCCTCGTGCGCCCGAACGGAACGACAGTAGAGTTCTCCTTTTCGCCCACGTTTCCCGAACAATACAGCGGCATGTCCTACGGCGTGGCGGTGGATGCGAATACGACCATGGTGCCGTTCGGGGCCATCGGAAAGCTTAAGGTACCCAATGTTCTCCAGGCGCCCGTAGACTGGATGGATCGGACTGGTTTCAACGACTCGGGCTGGCGCACGGAGCCCGGAGGCACCGGCTATGAGACGGCTCCCGGATTGTACGCCTCCTATCTCCAGAGCACGGTCAGCGTCGGCACGGTTTCCTTCTACCAGCGCTTCAGCTTCAATCTCGATGGCACGGAGCAGATCGACCGCCTGGCGCTTTCCGTTCTGTTCGACGACGGGTTCATTGCTTATCTCAACGGCGTGCGGGTGGCGGAATCGAATGCGCCCGCGGTTCCGGTCTACTCATCCACCGCCACGGTGTCGCGCGTCAACGCGGAGGCTGTGATTTCGCAGGCCTTCGATCTGACACCCTATCTCGGCCTATTGGAGCAGGGCGTCAACATGCTGGCGATTCACGGACTCAACGCCGGTTCGTCCGATGGGGACATGCTGCTCTCGGCGGCGCTGATCGGATCGCCCACAAACAATGCCGTGCCGCTGCGCTACTTTACGACGCCGACGCCAGGCACGACGAACCAAGCCGGATACGAGGTGGTTGCGGGAGCGCCGGCATTTTCCCTGCCCGCCGGATTTTATACCAATGCGCAAACGCTCGCCTTGAGCGCGAGCGGTGCGGGGGCCACGGTGCGTTACACGTTGAATGGCGACGAACCTACGGAATCATCGCCTGGCTATGCCGCCCCGTTGGCCATCGCCAGCCGTGCGGGGCAGAGCAACGTGTTTGCGCAAATTCCGACGGCACCCACGGCGGGGCAGGGCCAGTGGAGCTGGATGCCGCGCTGGGCGGCACCTGCGGGCGAGGTGTTCAAGGCCAATGTGGTGCGCGCGCGCACCTTTGCGCCGGGGAAAATTCCGAGTCCGATTGTGACGCAAACATACTTCGTGAACACCAACATCTTTCAGCGCTACGGGCATTTGCCGGTGATCTCGATTACTTCGGACAGGAAAAATCTTTTTGACAATAGTACCGGCATCATGGTGCCGGGGGTCAATTACACGGGCAGCACATCATCGGGCAATTACTATAAGCGTTGGGAAAAAAACTGCCACATGGAGTGGTTCGCTTCCAACGGCGTCGCGCACATCGATCAGGACGTGGGCGTGCGTATACAGGGCAACAGCTCTTGTGCAAGCCCCCAGAAGGGCTTGAGCATTTTTGCGCGGGGCGAATATGGCAAGGAGACGGTGGATTACCCGATTTTTGAGACCGTGCATGGGCGCGCGAGCACGGTTAAGTCCTTCGACCGCTTTATGCTCCGGGGCTGGGGCAGTTTTCGTGGGCGCGGTCTGCTATATGACCCCTTCTGCCATCTACTGCTCGATGAGACTGATCTCGATCTCCAGAACTACAGACCCTGCGTCGTCTTTGTAAATGGTGAATACTGGGGGCTGCATGAGTTGCGCGAGGCCAACAAGAATTCGCACTACCTTGAGGAGTTTCACGAGGTGGATCGGGATGATCCCGGGTACGACGTGCTCTACGGCAGCGGGCCCTATGTCGATTTTGATCCGGACTTCTTGACGGACTATTCGTACGTCGACGAGGGCGATGCAACCAATTGGAACGCCTTGATCAATTTTCTAAGCACGCAGAACATGACGCTGCCCGCGAATTACGCCTACGCCCAAACGCTGATCGATGTCGATGCGTTCCTGCTCTACATGATCCACGGCTGTTTCACGGTCAAGGCCGACTGGCCCAACCAGAATGAGGCCAAATTTCGTGCGCGCACGCCCGACGCAAAATGGCGCTGGCTGCAATTCGACCTGGATCATGGGTTTCAAGATTCGTGGGGGACAGACATGCTCGGAAACGTCCTTGGGCACAACGTGTTCAGCCGGCTCGATGACAACCCCGAGTTTGTCAACCGCTTCCTGAACATGTATGCCGATCTGATGAACTCGGCCTTCCGCACGGACGTGATGCTGGCGCGGTTCGACGCCATGGCGGCTGAGCTGATGCCATTCGCGCCGGAATTCCACAATCGCTGGCCCGTGATCGAGGGGGGCAGCACCCAGATGAACAATTGGAACGGCCATCTGGCGGCGATGCGCGTCAATATCGCCAATCGGGTTGGATTTGAGCGGCCAAATTTGCAATCGCGCTATGGTCTTGCGGGCACGGCTACGATCACGCTGAATGTGACGACCCAGGGGCAGGGAAAAATTCGCATTAACACGATCGATATTGATGCGGGGACGCCCGGCGTGACCAACGGGTTGGCCTATCCCTGGCAGGGTGTATATTTTCGCGGAGTGTCGATGCAGTGCACCGCCATTCCCGAGGATGGCTATCGCTTTGTTGGCTGGCAGGGGCTCTCCACCTCCACGACCAACCCGGTGACCTTCACGATGAGTGGCAATGCGGCGTTGACGGCGACTTTCGCACCGTTCGACTCCGCGACCTTCCCGCTGCGGGTCACCGAAGTCATGGCAGCGCCGGCCGCGGGGGCCGGGATTCTGGCCACCAATGATGCCGAATTCATCGAGTTGCACAATGCCGGTGGCACCACGCTCGATCTGCGCGATGTGAGCTTCACGGAAGGCATCGCATTCACCTTTACGAACACCTGGCTACTACCCGCGGGCGGGTATGCCGTGCTGGTCAAGGATGCCACCGCATTTGCCGCGCGTTATCCTTCCGTTTCTGCGGCGGGTGTGTACGCTGGCAGCCTCGACAACAGCGGTGAAACTTTGCGGCTCAAGGCGACGCCTTGGGGTCCCACCCTGGCGGCCTTCACCTATGGCGACAGTCGTGAGTGGCCGCTCGCCGCCGGGGGGGCTGGACACTCACTGGTGCCGTTGGTTCCCAGCGATCCCGTCGATGGCAGGCTGGATCACGGCGCATATTGGCAGGCCAGCGCATTCCGCTTCGGTTCGCCGGGCACCGCGGATCCGAGTTCCGTGCAGGATGTCGTTTTGAATGAAATCATGGCGCACACGGATTTGGATGATCCCACCAATTTCCCCGGGTACGATTCCAATGACTGGATCGAATTGTACAACCTGGCCAGTGGTGCGATTGGATTCACGGACTGGTTTTTGAGTGACGATGCCGGGGATTTGAAGAAATGGGCTCTCCCTGCGGCCGAATCCATTGCCGCGCATGGTTGGCGGTTGTTTGACGAAGTCACCGGCTTCCACGCTCCGTTGACCAATGGCTTTGGACTGAACAAGGCGGGTGAAACGCTATTCTTGTCTTATCTTCCGGGAACGTCCCAGGATCGTGTGGCCGACGCCCTGCAATTCAAGGGGCAGGATAACGGTATATCCTTCGGGCGCTTCCCAGACGGCGCGGCATTCTGGAGCGCCATGTCCGCCACGCCGGAAAGCGCCAACGGGGTGCCGCTGGCGCATCTGATCATCAGCGAAATCATGGCCAACCCTCCGATTGTCCCGGGCGGCATCGACCAAAACGGCGGTGTTGAATTTATTGAAATTTGGAATTGCACCTCGAATGCGGTTACGCTTGCCAGTGAAGCAGGCGCGTGGCGATTGGGCGGAGGCGTGGACTTCAGCTTCGATCCCGTTACGATCATCCCCGCCGGTGGCTTTCTTGCCGTGGTGGCCTTCGAGCCCGCCACGGACACGGCCGCGCGTCAGACTTTTCAGGCGACCTATGGCCAGACCAACGGGCAGTCCGTGTTGGTGGGGCCTTTCGACGGCCAACTGGCCAACGAGGGCGAGCGCGTGGCGCTGGAGCGTCCGCAACCACCGGACACTTTGGGAGAAGGCGTGTCCTGGGTGATTGTGGATGAAGTGCAATATGCGCCATATGCACCATGGCCCACGTCCGCTTCCGGCACGGGAAGTTCGATCCGGCGCATGGGTGCGGCTTCCATGGGGATGGATCCCACGGCCTGGATCAGCGATCTATTCCCGTCGCCCGGCCAGCCGCCAAGCATCCTAGCAATTGCCACACCTGCGGCAGGCAGCGAATTCTTATTGCCATTCACAAGCACGGTGGCGGTGGTGATCGATGAAAGCCAGGTCGTGGGCGGTGTAAACGCCGTGGAGTTTTTGCAAAATGGCGCCAGCCTTGGCACGGACACAGAAGCGCCGTACTCCTGGCCCTTGAGCACCATCACGGCCCCGGGTGAATACGTGCTGACGGCGGTGCTTACAGATGGCGCAGGCTCGCATGCTTCCGCGCCGGCCGCGATCACGGCCATGTCTGTAGACAACGAGGCAGGCGCAACAGAGATCGCCGAGGCAACTGCACGTTTGCGTGGACGTTTGGTGGGGGAGGGCACGGCAAGAGCGACCTTCTACTGGGGCCCCGTGGATGGCGGCACCAATCCATCCGCGTGGGCGCATGCCGAGTATGCCGGGACCGTAGGTGAGGGCACGTTCGATTACCTCGTGGGCGGGTTGAGTCTCGGGCAGGAATATTTCTACCGCGTCCATGTGGCAAATGATTTTGGTGCCACCTGGGCGCCCACGACGTCGCCATTCCGAAAAAACTACGACGCCTGGCCGTACCGCATGAAGATTACGCTCGCGGGACTGACGGTTTCCGACACGCTGCAAGGATTCCCTGTGCTGGTGGCGTTCAGCACCAATACGGTGGGCTTCAGTTATGGCAGTTTCGGTGCGCCCGGCGGATCGGATTTGCGTTTCGCGGAATCCACGAATTGTCCGGTCCTGCCGTTTGAAATCGATGCGTGGAATCCGTCGGGGATTTCGTACGCCTGGGTACGTATGCCGGTGATTCCGCCGGGAAGCACGTCGATCTGGGCTTTCTGGGGAAATTCCGAGGCAAGTCTGCCCGTGTATGCCACGAATGGGAACGTGTGGGCGCCGGGAACTGCGCGCGTGTTGCATCTGCAGGGCGGCACGGCGGATGCCTCGAGCAATCATGTTTCCGCGATCAACACCGGCAGCGTGGCTGCAGCGGGGATCGTGGGTGAGGGGCGCTATTTTGACGGTGTGGACGATGTGATGGACCCGGTGTTGCCGGCGGCGTGGTACGGAACAAATAGTCAGGCATTGGCGCTGTCGCTCTGGGTGCGTCCTGAAACCGGAAACAATGCCACGGTGATCGGCGCGTATGGCGGCGGACACGATATACCGCTCTACATCGCGCAATCGTCCGGCAATTGGAAGTGCGTGGTGCGCACAACCGGCAGCATCAATCAGGAACATGCGGTCAGCACGGGTGCCTGGCAGATGCTCACACTGGTTTTGGATCAGGGACAGGCGCGCATCTACCGTGATGGCCAGCCTGCCGCCGTGCCCATCGCGTATACACCGTTCAAGCCGACTCGGGATTTGTTGATCGGGATGCTCAATGGGCAAAGCGCGGCCGAGTACCGTCTGCGCGGGACTCTCGATGAAGTGCGCATCGCCGCGGTGGCTTATTCTCCCGCCTGGGTGCGGGCATCGTATCTCACCGTAGCATCGAATGCGCTGGTGACCACCTATCGGGTTGGGGTGGATGATGGCGATGCTGACGGGGATGGCCTGCCTGATGCCTGGGAACGGGAGCATTTTGGAACCGAGGATGACCCGTTGGCACAACCGGAGCTGGATGTCGATTTGGATGGCGCCTACAATGGGGATGAATTTACGGCAGGAACGGATCCGACCAACCGCGCCAATGTTTTCCATGTGGACGTTATCTGGTCGGGTAATCTGGCCCGGATCAGTTTCTTTGGGATTGAGGCGGATGATTCCCTGGCGCCGCAGGAGCGGTTCTATGCCCTGGAAGGCGCGACAAACTTGATGCTTCCGTTCTGGCAGGGGATTCCGAGCTTCACCAATGTGCGCGGCGCCAACGGGGTGGTGACCTATTCCAATACACCTAGCATCAGCCCCCCGCAATATTACCGGGGGCGGGTCTGGCTGCAGAACGGGAGCCCTTGAAGACCGCGACGCTTACCGCACGATGAAACGCATCCCCGTGGGCAGCGGGGGAATGTTTGAAGGCACGGGATTGGTGCTGGCCGCTTCGCGCGTATTGCCATAGGCCCCCATGTCGATGTGGCCGGTGGGGTAGTCCGGTTCCTGCGACCAGTCCATGCCCGGATTCCCACGATCCACACAGGGGCTGTTGGTTTGCAAATGCCAATCGTTAAGACTGTACGTGTCCCCATTGTCGCCGACCGAGGCATCGCCCCAAACAAAAATTGTGTGAACCGTATTCGTGGCGATGTAGTAGTGGAGAGGTTGGGAGGTGTCGGGATTCACGGTGCCGCCAGCCAACGCACCGGGAGTCCAGGATGCCTGGCTATCCGTTAACTGCGTCAGGCATGTGGCCGGATTATAAACGCCAGCGGCAGTCCAAGTGGCAGACGTATCGACCTTGAAGAGGGGATTGACGTCGAGATTGCTCGTACCGCCGCCGCCGGATGACATCACGTCGGAATAGGTATATTGCATCAATGCGAAGCCGGTGATTTCGGAATCGTCACCCCAGAGGATGGCGTTGGTCGCCACCGGGTTCGCGCCTTGGCTCCAGATTGCACTTGGGGCATTCCGGCTGAAGGTGCAATTGATGACCGGGGATGCCTGGTTTCGCAGCATCAACCCACCGCCGGCTTCCGACGATAAATTCCCGACAAACAGACAGTTTCGAAAATCATTGGTGATGATAATGTGTGTGCTATAGAAGGCGCCGCCATACTCCACGCTGTAATTTCCAACAAAGCGACAGCCAATGAAATGCACCGAATATTCCCCTGCCTGGGCGGCGACGCCCGCTCCTCCTGAGCCATAGTTATGGCTGCCGGAGAGGTTTGCGCTGTTGCCGCTGAAAACGCAATTTTCCACCGTGGCATTGGCGGATCGTCGCAACCAAAGGCCCCCCGATCCATCCGCGGCGTTATCGGCAATGACGCAGTTGGCGATGCGCAGATTGGCGGAGTTGTAGACACTGATGCCGCCACCGTAGCTATAGGGGCTGCCGTCTCCCGCGTCGGCCATTCCACCGCGAATGATGAAACCATCGAGCACGTCACCCAAAGGCACGGCCGAGTCGCTGCGGACACGCACCACGTTGTAGGCATTGTCGCCGCGATTGCCCCAGGCGGGTGTGTCATCGCCAGAAAAATCACCACTCAAGATGGTGGCATGCAGCGTGGGGTTGCGGTTGGTCAGAGAAGGCATGCCGCTCGTGAAGCCACCGTATACCAAAACGTTGCGGTTCGCGAAGGTGAATGCCAGCGCGCGATCAGAGCCAGATGGACCGACCTTGTAGGTTCCTTGCGCCACCCAAATTTCCACGTCCTTGGCGCTTTCGTTCAGTGCACTGGAGAGGTCGGTGAATGCGTTCGCCCACGTACTGCCGTCGTTGGCGCCGGTCGCGTTCCCATCGACGTGGATCGGCAGGCCAAGGGACGACAGAGATAACGACCAGACCAAGAGCGACGTCAACAGTGACAATTTGCAGGATGGTAGGTGCATGGGATTGCTCCATTTATTCATACTACAGCAACACGGTTAGTATGATACGCTCCGTTGCCTGACGGGTCAACAAGCGGGCTTGATGTCCCCGCCACAAGTCAGTATCCAATCAGGGAAGAGGAACCGCATGGAAAATAATTGTTACGCCGTTATTCTGGCCGGTGGAAAGGGTGAGCGCTTCTGGCCCTTGAGCACCTCGCGCACACCGAAGCAGGTGCTGTCGCTTTTTGGGGGCCGCACGCTGCTTGCAATGGCCGTGGATCGCTTGAAGGGTTTGTTGCCGCCCGAACGCGTGTTCGTGATCACCAGCGCGGATTTGGTGGAGGTTACGCGTGACGCCGCGCCCATGCTGCCCGCGCAGAACATCATCGGCGAACCCGTGGGACGCGATACCGCCGCAGCCTGCGCGCTGGGGCTTGCGCTGGTCAAGGCTCACGATCCCAAGGCTGCCTTCGCAATTCTGACCGCGGACCATATCATGGGTGATCTGGACATTTTCCAAAACACTTTGCGACAAAGTTTTGCCCTGGCCTTGCGGGAGGACGTGCTGGTCACGATCGGCATTCAACCGGCGAATCCCAGTACGGCCTACGGCTATGTCGATGCCGGCGATGTGCATCAGGAATTGTCGGGGGTTACGTTTCATCAGGCCCGCAAGTTTGTTGAAAAACCCAATCTGGCGACGGCGGAAAAATATCTCGCGGCGGGAAATTATTTTTGGAATGCGGGCATGTTCATCTGGTCCGTTGCGGCCTTCGAGCGGGCGCTCACGGCGTTCCGTCCGCCACTGGCGGCCATGGTGGAGCGGCTGATTCCACACGCAGGAAAATCCGGGTTTTATGAAGCCTTGGCGGGTGAGTATGGCCCCCTTGAAAAAATCTCGGTGGATTACGCCATCATGGAGCATGCGCGCAACATCGTCATGGCGCGTGGGACGTTTGCCTGGGATGACGTGGGATCTTGGCCGGCTCTCGCCAATCACTTTGCGAAGGATGCCGAGGGAAATGTACGCATTGGAGCCTGCGAGCAGGTAGATGCATCGGGAAATGTGGTCGTTTCCAATCACCGATTGACGGCGCTGCTGGGCGTGCATGACCTCGTGGTCGTGCAATCCGAGGGTGCCACTCTGATCTGCCCCAAGGATCGGGCCCAGGACGTGAAGAAACTTGTTACGCTGCTGGCGGGAAATCCCGAATACAAGCATCTGTTGTAGTGATGTCCGCGATGGGGATCGTACATGGCGCGCATCTTGGGCATTGACTATGGTCGCCGGCGTGTCGGTCTCGCCGTGAGCGACGACGCGGATGGCCTCTCCTTTCCGCTCGACGTCCTGCAAGTTCGTGATGAGCGGGATGCCGTGAGCCAGGTGGTGAAGCGCTGCCGGCATGAAGCCGCAGCACGGGTCGTGGTGGGGATGCCCCTGAACATGGATGGCACGCGCGGCCCCATGGCCGAGGAGGTCGCGCGTTTCGTGACGGCGATCGCCGACGGTTCCGGATTACCGGTGGAAACATGGGACGAGCGGTTGACCACGTGGAGCGTGGAGGAAATGCTCATCGAGGCGGATGTCAGCCGGCAAAAGCGCAAGGCCGTGCGGGATAAGCTCGCCGCCCAGCAGATCTTGCAAGGCTGGCTCGATGCCCGCGGTGGAGACGTGCCCAAGCCATGACCACCGCCACGACGCATCGCTACAAACTGCGCCTCGCGTACGACGGAACGGCCTACGCCGGTTGGCAGCTGCAACCCAACGCCACGAGCATTCAGGAAGTGGTCGAAAAGGCTATTGCCACCGTGTGCGGCGAACGACCGCGCCTGCATGGCAGCGGGCGCACGGATCAAGGCGTCCACGCACGTGGCCAGGTGGCGCACTTTGATCTGACGACCCAGCGACCCACACCCCGCCTGGCCGTGAGTTTGAACGCCGTTTTGCCAGCAGATATTCGCGTACTTGGGCTTACCCGCGCGGCCGCGAATTTCCATGCGCGACGCAGTGCCGTTGGCAAGGAATACCGCTATTTCATTTGGAATGGGGATGTCCTACCGCCCTTCCTGCGCCATTATCGCGCCCATGTCCGCGCACCGCTCGATGTACTGACCATGCGCGCCGCAGCGGCGATGTTGGAAGGGCGGCACGATTTCGCCGCGTTTTCGGCTAATCCCAATCGCGAGGTCGAAAGCACCGTGCGCTCGGTCACGGCGTTGAGGGTCACACGCCGCGGGAAAGAGATCACCATCGTGGCGCGTGGCGAGGGGTTCCTCTACAAGATGGTGCGGAGTCTCGCGGGGTTCCTGATCAGGGTGGGGGAGGGGGCGGTGCCCCCGGAGACGGCGCGCGACATTCTGGCATCGCGTCTGCGCACGGCGCGCGTACCCACTGCGCCTGCCTGCGGGCTTTTTCTCTGGAAGGTCTGGTATCGATCTGGCATCATCAATGCCCAATGAACGTGCTGATTCTCCCTTCCTTGCTTGCGGCGGACATGGGTAACCTCGAAGCTGCAGCACGCCGGGCGGAATCCGCCGGCGCCGATGCGCTGCATCTGGACATCATGGATGGCGTTTTCGTGCCGAACATCAGCATGGGACCTGCCGTGGTAGCCATGGCACGGCGCTGTATCAAAATCCCCTTGAGTGTGCATTTGATGCTGATCCACCCCGACCGCTATGTGCGTGCTTTTGCCGAGGCGGGAGCCAATTCCATCCTGATTCACATCGAAGCCGATTGCGACGTGCCCGCCACGCTGCGCCAAATTCGAAATTTGGGCATAAAGCCCGGCATCACCTTGAATCCAGGCACCCCGGCAGCGCGCATTTTCCCGGTGTTGGATCTGGTGGACGAGGTTCTGGTGATGACCGTCGCCCCCGGCTACGGCGGCCAGCCTTTTATGCCGCAAATACTGCCGAAAATTCGTGAAGTGCGCGAGGCGCTCCGACAAAGCCTCCTCCCGGAGCGGAATATTTTGGTGGATGGTGGCGTCGATCAAGTCACGGCCCCCCAGTGCGCTGCACAGGGCGCCAATGCGCTGGTGGCGGGGACCGCGCTGTATAAGGCGACCGACATGGCGGCGGCTGTGCTGCGCATGCGCCGCGACGCGCTGGCGGTGCTGGCGTGACCGGCATGGGATTGACATGAGCACGCTCACACACACCCGCAATTTTTGCATCATTGCCCACATCGACCACGGCAAATCGACGCTGGCCGACCGCATGCTGCTGCTGACCAATACCATCGCGCAGCGCGTGTTTCGCGACCAGGTTCTCGATGCCATGGATTTGGAGCGCGAACGCGGTATCACGATCAAATCGCATCCCGTGACCATGCAATACATGGCCGCCGACGGCATCGCCTATACGCTCAACCTTATCGACACGCCAGGGCACGTCGATTTCAGCTATGAAGTTTCGCGCAGCATGTCCGCCTGTGAGGGTGCGCTGCTCGTCGTCGACGCGGCCCAGGGCGTTGAGGCGCAAACCGTGGCGAACTCCTACCTGGCGGTGGAACGCGGACTGACCATCATCCCGGTGATCAACAAGGTCGATTTACCCAGTGCCAACGTTGAAGAAGTCCGCAAACAGATCGAGGACGTGCTTGGCATCGACGCTCACGATGCCATGCTCGTGAGCGCCAAAAGCGGGCTCGGCATCGATGCGCTCATGGAAGCGGTGGTGAAGCGTATTCCGCCGCCCACGCCGCTGGGAGAACCTGGCCAGACCCGCGCGCTTGTGTTTGATTCGGTGTTCGATGCGTTTCGCGGGGTCGTCGCCTACCTGCGTGTGATGGATGGATACATCCGTGCCGGCGATGTGGTGCGCCTAATGGCGGGAGGCAAGGAAACCGAAATCCAGGAAGTCGGCGTTTTTTCACCCAAGCAAACGCCGGTGGATGAACTAGGAACGGGGCAGGTGGGCTATATCATCGGCACGCTCAAGAAGGCGTCCGACGTCCAGATCGGGGACACGGTGACGGTGAAGCGCCGGCCGGCCACGATTCCGCTGCCCGGTTTTCGTGAAGTCCGCCCGATGGTCTTCAGTGGTATCTACCCGGTGGATAGCGCCGATTTTGAAAAATTCCGTGACAGCATCGAGAAATTGAGCCTCAACGATTCCGCGTTCACCTATCACACGGAATCTTCCGCCGCACTGGGGTTTGGCTTTCGATGTGGCTTTCTCGGCCTACTGCACATGGAAATCATGCAGGAGCGCTTGCAGCGTGAGTTCAACATCGACATCATTAATACACATCCGTCCGTGGTCTATAAGGTTTTTCTGCGCGATGGCACCAATCTAGAGATCGATAACCCGCTCAAACTCCCAGATATTTCCCGCATTGATCACATCGAAGAACCAATGATCCGGGCCTATATCATTTGCCTGAATGAGCAGATTGGCGACATCCTCAAGCTGGTCATGGACCGCCGCGGGGCCGTGGACCGCACCGAGACCCTCGATGGCCGACGGGTGATGTTGAGCAGCGTCATGCCCCTCAATGAGATTCTGGTGGAGTTTCACGACTCACTGAAGAGTATCAGCCGCGGATATGCCTCCATGGATTACGAACTTGCAGGCTATCAGATCAGCGACATCGTCAAGCTCGACATCCTGCTCAATAGCGATCCGGTGGATGCCTTTGCCTGCCTCGTCCACCGCAGCAAGGCCGAGAGCCGCGGGCGCCAGATTTGCGCGGCGCTCAAGGATGTCATCCCTCCTCACATGTTTACGATCCCGGTGCAGGCCGCATTGGGCGGCAGCATTATCGCCCGCGAAACCATCCGCGCCTTCCGCAAAGACGTGACGGCCAAACTCTATGGCGGCGACGTGTCGCGCAAACGCAAGCTGCTGGAGAAGCAGAAGGAAGGCAAAAAGCGCATGAAACAATTTGGCAGCGTGAACGTTCCACAAAAGGCCTTCGTCGCGGTGTTGAAAACGAAGTGAGCTCGCTGTATTGGGGAAAACCATGGGATTCTGGCGGAAAGACAATGTGCATGAGCATGCGCGTGAGATATTGCGCCATGTCCGGCACTACCGGCGCATGCGTGAGGACCTGATGGCCGCCACGGATCTTGCCGCATTGCGCATGCGCGAAGCGGCTCTGGCGCACGCGCTGGGGGAGGGGCCGGGGGATGCCATCACCGAGGCGGCGGAAGAGGTGCAGACCTGGCTGGGTCGTAATGCCCCGCGGCGTCGCTTTCCCGGCTTGCGTGAAAATCTTGAGATTCTTGCGGTCGCCGTCGGCGTGGCCATGGCCTGCCGAACCTACTTCATCCAGCCGTTCAAGATTCCCACCGGATCTATGCAACCAACGCTGCATGGCATTCAATACGAAGCCCGGGATGGGGCCACGCTCATGGATCGCTTTCCGTTCAAGATCGCCAAGTGGCTGGTCCTGGGGGAGTGGTATATGGACGTGAAAACCAGCCAGGCGGGTTACGCAATTCCGACCATGGATGCCGCGGACATATCCAGCGGGCATTTGTCCATCATCGTGGGCAACAAGCGGTACCGAATCCCGGCCCAGGCGGGCCCGCGCATCGTGCCCAACGAATTTTTGCCGAAGGGATCCGTACTCTGGCGGGGCGTACGCGTGGCGGGCGATCATGTATTTGTCGACCGCGTGCGCTGGAATTTATTTCCACCGCGCCGCGGGCAGATCACCGTATTCAATACCGATAATATTCCCACGTTGCCGGACAAGACGCATTACATCAAGCGCATGGTGGGATTGCCGGGGGAGCGAGTCTCGATCATACCGCCTGAACTGCTGATTGATGGCGTTCCCGTGCATGAACCCGAGGGGATTGATCGGATCCAACGTCGCGATACCGGATTTGCGGGCTATCAGCTCGTTGACATTCGCACGGACGGCGAGCCGCAGGCCTGGGCGATGCGCCGGACAACGGACTCCATCACGCTTGGCCCAGATCAGTTCTTTGCCTTGGGCGACAACACGCAAAACAGCCGCGATGGCCGATACTGGGGATACGTCCCGCGAAAAAACCTGGTGGGGCCTGCTGCATTCGTCTATTGGCCATTTTCGAGGCGGTGGGGTGTGCCGCAATAGATTCAGAGGTCAGGAGTCTGACTGGTGTTTGAATCCACCAGCACCGCCTACCAGCTCGTTGAAAACTCAGACAGCCCTGACGGACTTTACTACGTTGGATTCATGCAGTCCGGGTATTGGATTCTGCATAACGTCGCATAATATATATTATGTCTACTTATTGGTGTATGATCCAGGGATTTGGCTGTAATTTTAAAAATTCAGCGGACCTCGTAGATCAATTTGTTGGTGCTTCCGCCCCGCTCGATATCCAGCATGAAAGCCGTGGCTTCGTTGCGCACGAACTGGCTGATGAAGAATTCAGCACGCCGGCGGTCCGTCATGTCCACATTGTTGACCCGGCGTACGACATCACCTTGCTGCAGCCCCACAGCATCAAAAAACTCCTTTTCGCCCTCAATCCCAAGTTGGTAGCCGCTGATGCGTCGATCGGAGGTGTATACGGGTTTCAGGGAGTCGAAGAGCAGAACCAAGCGTTCCGGTTGATCTCGCAAATCCTGATAATAGCGGAGTAGGGTGCCACGATCAAAGGTCCAGCGCGTGTCCCCCACCCGGCTGCCGCCATACTGTGCGCTGGGACCGGTGGGTGCATTTGTCGACGTCGCTTCATCCGGCGCGTCCACATCACCCGAAAAATCCATAAAAAGTTCCGCTTCCTGACCAGTGCCCTCCCGCAACAACACCCGATCACGAAGAATTTGAACCACGAGAACATCATCAATGAGGTCGCGCTCCCGTAACAATAATTGCTGTCCTTTCAGTGCGTCGTCCATGATGGCAAGCCTGGTGTTGCTGCCCATCGCGGTGAATTCAAAGAACGTGCCCGCGAGACGAAAGCGCTGCGTCAGGGCATTCTCCCCGCCCGCGGAGCCCCCCACCCTGCCGCGAAATAAACTCCAATCCAATTTTTGCAGGTGCACCGTGGTGTCCGCCTCCGGCGCGCTGGCAGGAGTGGAGCTGTTTGGTAGCGGTGTGGACGCCAGAAAAATATGCGTCCGGTATCCCAAGAGGGCGGCGAACAGCATCGTGGCGGCAAGCAGCGCCCAGGCGGCACGAATAGTCCAAATACGAAAAGAAACGGCGGGGGACATAAGCCGGATTCTGTTTCCCGCAAGCGGGATCAGTCATTCATCTACGCGATCAACCCGAAACCATTACAGAGCAGCCGTAAAGCCACTCCGCGCGAGGCGGGCCGCCTCCGGTTTCCTATTTGATCTTGCTCCGAATGGGGTTTGCCATGCGGCCGCCCCTTACGGTGCGACCCGGTGGTCTCTTACACCACCTTTTCACCCTTACCCCGCGGCCCGAAAGCCGCGTGGCGGTATATTCTCTGTGGCACTTTCCGTCCTCTTCGCTTCACCAAAGAGTCCCACGCATAAGCGTGGCATCCCGCCCTGTGGAGTCCGGACTTTCCTCCCCGCAACCCGAAGGTCACGGGGCGACTGATCGCCCCCGCCGTAAATTATTTTTCAAACAAAAGGCGCCCGCAATAATTGCAGGTCACCAAGGTACCCTGCTTTTTCACGTCATGCACCACATACGGCGGCAATTGCATGTGACAACCGCCACAGATTCCCGCCTCAATGGGCACCAGCGCCCGGTCTTTGCGGGTAAACACACGCTCGTACAACTTCAACCAAGCGGTTTCCCGGATGTGCGGCACAACGTCCTGGCGTTGCGCGCGCAGTCCCGCCACTTCCTTTTCCAGACTGGCGGCACGATCGTCCCAGACACTGACATCACGCTGCACGACAGCGGCCTCGTCCGCGAGGGACTTCTTGCGATCCCCGAGTTGTCGATTCGCCTCCTCGAGGTTGGACATCAATTCGAGCTCTTTATCCTCAAGGCCCTTGATTTCACCCTGGATGGATTTGATCTCGCTCTCGGTAGCTTGAAATTCCTTGTTGGTCTTCAGTTCCGCCTGTTGTCCGCGGATCTTGAGTATTTTCTGCCGCCGGCTTTCAACTTCCAGCTCCAACTCCTTGATCGAAGCTTGGCGGCCCTTTTGATTGTCCTCGGCCTTCGTCGCATCCTGTTTGTGAGTCGCAAGCCGGTCTTCTTCGAGCTTTTTTCGCTCTGGGATGTCCTTGAGCTCGCGCTCAATCTGCCGGATGCGGACATCCAGTTCCTGCAAGGCAAGCAGCTTTCCAATCTCACTATCAGTTCCGGTTTCCACGAAGCCTCCCAATTGCCAAGGGGTGAGTGTATGACAGGGGTGCGCGGGGTGTCAATCCTACCTGCCCCGTTTTTACGCAAAACCCGCGCGACGAAGATCCTCAAGCGCCAGCCCTTGGCGAATGGGATGGCCCGTGGCGAGATATTTGCGCACGTACTTGCCCACCAGGTCTGTTTCCAGATTCACGCGATTCCCCACCCGCACCTCCTGAATGCTGGTGTTTTCCCACGTGAATGGAATCAAATGCACTTGAAAGCGGTCTTCGGCCACCTGCGTGACGGTGAGACTGATTCCATCGAGGGTGATAGAGCCCTTTTGAACCATTTCGACGGTGAGTTCCCTGCCGCACTCGACCTCGAGCAGCCAATCCCGCCCAATCGCATCGAGTCGTGTCACGGAACCGGTGCCATCGACATGTCCGGAAACGAGGTGTCCGCCAAACCGACCGTCAGCCCGCATGGCGCGTTCGAGATTCAGCAGGCTCCCAGGGCGCTTCTCCACCAGGCAGGTACGCACAAGCGTTTCGCGCAGCACATCACAGGTAAATGATTCCTTGGCGCACGTCACGGCGGTCAGGCATGCGCCTTGCACCGCCACGCTTTCGCCGGGCGCGAGCGGCTCGCTCCATGCCGGGTGTTCGATCACCAACCTCGCGCCATCGCCACGATCTTCCAAGCACGCCAGCCGGCCCACTTTTTCAATTATCCCCGTAAACATCTCAAGCCTCCCGCTTTTCGTCGGGCTCCGCGATAAGAAGCATGTCCGGTCCCACCGCCGTGCAGGAACGAAAAGCGAAGCCCGGTGCCTTGCCAAGCAACCAGCCCGCGCCTCCCACCACGGGGATCCCGCTGCCTCCCAAAGTTTTGGGCGCCACAAACAGCCACAATTGGTTGATCAGCCGCGCATGTACCATACCTGCGGCTAATTTTCCCCCACCCTCGCACACCACATGCAAAACTCCCTCCCGCCCAAGCCGGCGCAGCAGGGCCTTTAATGAAACGTGCATGCGCTTAGCTGGAAGAATCCAAATCTGTGCCCCGCTGCGCCGATACGCTTCCTGCCGCGCTCTGGAACAGCGATCTGTCGTGGCCACAATCGTCTGTTGGCCAGCGCCATCACGAAATACTTGTGCCCGGGGCGGCGTTCTTCCGCGGGAATCCACAATCACGCGCAGCAGCGGAAGGGCCCGTGGCGCACGGCATGAGAGGGCCGGATCATCCGCCAGGGTGGTGCCCGCTCCCACCATCACCGCATCGGCACGGCGGCGGAGTTCCTGCACGACGTCCCGCGAGGAGGTCGAACTGATCCAGCGTGAATGCCCGAGGCGATCTGCAATGCGTCCATCCAGCGTCATCGCCAGTTTGAGCGTTACATAGGGCATTCCTTGCGTGACCCAGCGCGCAAAGGGCGCCAGGAGTTCCTGCCCCTCCTCCATGCAAATCCCCTTCGTCACGGCAATGCCCGCCCGCCGCAATTTGACAAACCCGCGTCCCGCATGTTTGGGATTGGGATCAACCACGCAGGCCACCACGCGCCGGATACCTGCCGCCAAGATCGCCTCTGTGCAAGGGCTGGTTCGCCCCCATGTGGAGCAAGGTTCGAGCGTCACATACAACGTGCCGCCACGCGCCCGCTTTCCCGCCGCCGCCAGCGCATGAATCTCGGCGTGTGCCGTACCCGCCCGTGCATGATATCCCCGCCCCACGACCCGCCCACGCTGCACCACGACCGCCCCGACCGGCGGATTGGGGCGTGTGCCCCCTTCACCCTGGCGGGCCAGGCGCAACGCCTGCCGCATATACCGAACGTCACTCGAGGCTGTGGTCATGGGGTTCTCTCACCCCTTGGGCGAACGTGGGCTCCGGGCAGGTCGTTCAATGTCCTTGCGCGCCCGGTCCAGGATGCCATTTACGAATTTTCCGGATTCCTTGCTGCTAAAATACTTGGCAATGTCCACGGCCTCGTTGATCGAGACAACAGGCGGCACATCATCCCGATGCCGTATTTCATAGGTCGCAAGGCGGATCACGTTGCGGTCAATCACACCCATGCGCTTGATCGCCCAATGCTCGGCGATTTTGGCTATGTAGGCATCCAATTCCGTGGCATGCTCGCGGACGCCACGCACCAGTTCCTCCGTAAACGCGCGCGCCTCACGATCTGAGCGCCGCCCTTTCCAGAACAGTCCAAATACCTCATCCAACTTGTCCGAAGGATTCAAATCGAGCTGGAACAGCAATTGGACCGCCCACTCCCGGCATATGCGTCGTGTAGCCATGCGTGCCTGATCAATTCCGGCGGACAGGCACCCCGAGGGCCTTGTACACATTGGCCATCTCAATCGCGGCTTGCGCGGCTTGCCATCCCTTGTTGCCGGCCTTCGTGCCGGAGCGTTCGATGGCTTGTTCAAGCGTTTCGGCGGCAATCACGCCATTGATCACGGGCACCCCGGAGGATGACGCCAGTGCCGCGAGGGACTTTGAAACCTGGCCCGTGATCAGCCCCGCATGCGGCGTAGCCCCCTGGATCACGACGCCCAGCGCGATAATGGCGTTGAGTTTGCTGTGCGCGGCAAGGCGCTCCGCGGCCATGGGAATCTCATTCGATCCCGGCACCCAGACCACGGTGATCTGCTCCTCCTTGGCGCCGTGCCGCACCAAGCCATCGACGGCTCCCCCGAGCAATTGTTTGGTCAGAAAATCATTGAACCGGGCCACCACGATTCCGAAGGAAAGCCCTTCCGCCGACAACGTTGCCGAAATTTCCTTGATCGCCATGTTGGTCTCTCCTTGTGTGCGCCCGTGCGAACAACGCGTGGGTCACAGCATATGCCCCAGTTTTTCTTTTTTAGTTCGCAGGTAGCGCGCATTGTGCTGGCCGGCAGAACACACCAGCGGCACCCGTTCAACAATTGTAATGCCGTTGGCTTCGAGTCCCTGCACTTTGTCCGGATTGTTGGTGATCAGGCGCACGCGTAGCACCCCGAGGTCCCGCAACATTTGCGCGCCTTCGTCGTAGCTGCGTAAATCCGCCTCGAACCCCAGCTGTTCGTTGGCCTCTACGGTATCCAAGCCGCCATCCTGCAGGGCATACGCATGAATTTTATTGGCCAGGCCAATCCCCCGGCCCTCCTGGCGCAAATACAGCAACACCCCCGCACCAGCCTCGACAATACGGTCCATGGCCGCGGCCATTTGCTGACCACAATCGCAGCGCAACGAGCCAAAAACGTCACCCGTCAGGCACTCGCTATGCAGGCGCACCAGTACGGGTTCAGTTCCGGCGACATTGCCGCGCACAAGGGCCACATGTTCCTCACCGGTGAAACGTGCGCGATACAAACGCAGCCGGAATTCCCCCCAGGCAGTCGGCAATTGCACCTCGCGGGTGAAATCCACGAGCGACTCGTGCTGTCGGCGGTAGGCCATGACTTCCGCCACGCTGGTGATGCACAACCCATGCGTACGCGCGAATGCGTGCAAATCCGGGAGGCGTGCCATGGTGCCGTCCTCGCGCAACACTTCGCAGATCACTCCGCCGGGTTCGAGCCCGGCCAGGCGCGTGAGATCGACCGCCGCTTCCGTATGTCCCGGGCGCTGCAGCACTCCGCCTTCCATGGATTCGAGCGGAAACATATGCCCCGGACTTGCAAAATCGCCCGGGCGTGCATCATCGCACATCAGCAGCCGCACGGTGGCTGCGCGATCGTGGGCGCTGATCCCGGTGGTCACGTCTCTACCAACCGCATCGACCGACTCCATGAACGCGGTTTGAAACGCATCACCGTTTCCCTTCACCGGCATGCGCCCGATTCCCAGGCGCGCGAGCCGCGCGCGTGGGAGCGCCACGCAGATCAACCCACGCCCGTGGCGGGACAGAAAATTGATGTGCGCCTCGGTGACCAGCCCGGCGGCCACCACGATGTCACCCTCGTTTTCGCGCTGGTTGTCGTCGGCAATCACCACCATCTGCCCGTTGTGCAGGGCCTCGAGTACACGGGGGACGGAATCAAAGTCGGCAGCCCCCGGCTGGGCGCCCGTGCTGGCCCGCGGTGTGCGGCGTATGGTCTTCGATGCGTGCATGTGTCCCGTTCGCGGCTTCCAGCCGCGCCAAAAAAAAATACCCGGGGAAAAAGAATTCTGCCCGGGCATTTGACACAATGCCTTCACAGAAGATCTTCTTCCATCCAGACTTTACTGTCGGCCTCGGAGTTTCACCGAATCAGTCCCGCCGTGAGGCAGGAGTCGCGGGCTATACCGCCGGTTCGGACTTCCCCACCCTCGCGGACGGAGTCACCGAGCCCTGAAGACTTCTTACGAAATTAAATTATGCTTGGACTCTATGCGCGCAGATACGCATTTGACAAGCAAATTCAGGACTTTCCTGGTTGAGCGCCACGCGCCTGCTGCACCCTGTATCGCCCCTTCCCCTCGCGTTTTTTCTCTCCACTGTCCCCCGCATGCCGCTTCAGCTCCTGCATCTCGTCGCGCAGCAGGGCCGCGCGCTCAAATTCCAGCGCCCCTGCCGCTTCGAGCATCTCCTGCTCGATGTCCTGGATGGCACGGTGCACATCGTAGTCTTCGCCACCCTCGCGCACGACGCGCTCCTCGACCGCGCGCGCGACTTTCCACATGCCCAGGCTTTCGCCGATTTTCTTGGAAATCCCGCGCGGCGTAATCCCCTGTTCGCGGTTGTAGGTGATTTGCCGTTCGCGCCGCGTTTGCGTGACCTCGATCATGCGGCGCATGGCTTCCGTCACATGGTCGGCATATAGGATTACCTTTCCATTCACGTGTCGCGCCGTGCGCCCCGCAATCTGGATCAGCGCCGTCTCGGAGCGCAGAAACCCTTCCTTGTCCGCGTCGAGGATCGCCACCAGCGCAACCTCTGGCAGATCCAAACCCTCGCGCAGCAGGTTGATTCCGACAAGACAGTCGAATTCGTTCAAGCGAAGGCGGCGCAGAATGTCCACGCGCTCGATGGCATTGATGTCCGAATGCAGGTGCTCCACGCGCAGCCCGGCCTCGCGCAGGTAGGTGGCCAGGTCCTCCGCGGTGCGCTTGGTCAGGGTTGTCACCAGCACGCGTTCCTGACGTTCCGCGTGTGCGCGGACTTCTTCCATCAAATCGTCGATCTGCCCTTTCAGCGGACGCATCTCCACGGGTGGATCCAGCAAGCCCGTCGGGCGCAAAATCTGCTGTACCGGCGAGGAGGATACGCTCTTTTCGTACGGCCCGGGCGTCGCCGTGGTAAAGAGAATCGGCCCCACCTTGGCGAGAAATTCCGGAAAGTTGAGCGGGCGGTTGTCCATCGCGGAAGGCAGACGGAACCCATGCTCCACCAGCGTCTGCTTGCGCGCCTGATCGCCGTTGTACATGCCGCGCACCTGTGGCAGCGTCACATGGGATTCGTCGATGATCGTCAGGAACTCGCCTGGAAAATAATGCAATAGCGTGGCCGGTGGTTCCCCGGCTGCGCGCCCGCTTAAATGACGCGAATAGTTCTCGATTCCCGAGCAATATCCAATCTCCTTGAGCATCTCCATGTCGTATTGCGTGCGTTGCTGAATTCGCTGGGCTTCGAGCAACCGCCCATGGTGTTCGAACCACCGCACACGTTCCTCCAGTTCGGCCATGATCCTTGCGATCGCCGGTTCAATTTTTTCATACGGCATGACGAAGTGCTTGGCCGGGGAGATCACGGTGCGCTCAAGCGTCCCAAGGACTTTTCCACTCGCTGTCTCGATCACGCTGATGGCCTCCACGCTATCCCCAAACAAATCGATTCGTACCCCCTGGGAGGCGTATGAAGGGAAAACGTCTACCGTGTCGCCACGTACGCGAAAAGTCCCCGGCTCGGATTCGTAATCGTTGCGCGTATATTGGATATCGACCAGCCGCCGCAGCAGATCATCGCGGTCCACGATGTCCCCCGGCTCAATGGATACCAGCATGCCCACATAGTCTTCGGGTGATCCCAGCCCATAAATACAGGACACGGAGGCGACAACCACCACATCCTGGCGCGTGAGCAGGGAATTGGTTGCCGAAAGGCGGAGGCGCTCAATCTCCTGGTTGATGGATGAGTCCTTCTCGATGTATGTGTCGGTCTGTGGGATATAGGCCTCCGGCTGGTAGTAATCGTAATAGCTCACGAAGTACTCAACCGCATTGTTGGGGAAAAATTCCTTCAACTCCGCGTAGAGTTGCGCCGCAAGCGTCTTGTTGTGTGAAATCACCAGCGTGGGGCGCCCCCAGCGCTGGATCACATTGGCGACTGTGAA
Organism: Kiritimatiellales bacterium; assembly: GCA_945949405.1. Classification (GTDB taxonomy): domain Bacteria; phylum Verrucomicrobiota; class Kiritimatiellia; order UBA8416; family JAIOPI01; genus JAIOPI01. The sequence goes on along the minus strand of CAMFEP010000008.1, from coordinate 1,971 downwards.
GGTTTTACCGGAGCCGGTGACGCCTTCGAGCGTTTGAAATCGCGTCCCGGCCTCCAGCCCCGCGAAGAGCGCGTCAATGGCCGCAGGCTGATCTCCGGTAGGACGGAAATCCGACGTCAGCTGAAAGGCATTTGCCGGCATGATACCTCATCCCAGTCCTGGTCCGTCGACATCAGGCGCAAACGGGGAGATACTGGCGGCAGGCGCGACTTATTCGGCCGCCGGTGCTGGTTTGCAAGGCACCACGGTGACAACCAGATTGCCGGTATTGTCCGTGGGATCGGGATCCATCACACGCACGGTCAGGATTGTGTCTTTCGCCGTGATCTGGATCGATTCGCGAATCTTCTTGGCCTTGGTCTTGTTCTCGAACGTGTAGTCGGTGCGGTCGCCACCAGCCAGGCCGATGTGAAGCCGTTCCGGCCGTTTCTCCGATGGCGAATACTTGATCGTACTGGTAAGGGTGACGGTGTAGCAGGCGTTGGTCTGCAGTCCTTTGCTGATCACATGCCAGAATCCGTCCGTACCTTTGATCGTGACGCGGCTTTCTTTTCCAGCACGCGCCTGCACCGTTCCCGTCAGAACCATGCCAAGTACCACCGCGACCACCAACATCGAACGCATTGTCTGCATTGGTCTTCTCCTGAATTACCACGACACCGATCAAACACTGTTTCAGAAATTGAAAGTCACATGGTGCACCCGACAGGAGTCGAACCTGTAACCCCCAGATTCGTAGTCTGGTGCTCTATCCAGTTGAGCTACGGGTGCACGAAAGCGCGTACTGTATGGATTCACCCTGTGATTGTAAATCCCAAAACCATGGGTCAGCGATCATGACGATGCTCTCGTAGGCGGTGCCGTCGCATGAGCACATCGTAGGCAAGTTTGATCCAGAAAAAGATGCAGGTAAAGACAATGAAAATCTTAAGATACATCAGCAGTTCGGGATCGATCGGAAACATGTGCCATCTCCTCCCTTCCAGCAAGCCACAGAGTTATGGCCGTCAGTATAGCGCCATTCCGTAAGAGTTCAACAGGGGGGCGAAGCCCTCCGTAACCGAAAGCGAAGCGACGTCAAAGAAGGGTGCTCGGGACAGGACTTGAACCTGCACGGCCTTATGAGGGCCACTAGGCCCTCAACCTACACGAATTCCTTGATTCTACGAGGCGAATCGGGAGCGTACGCACAGCCGGACGCACAAGAAATGCGGGTTGCCCAGCGGCCCCCATTCGGTGCGACACGTAAATGAAGCCCCGCCTACGTTGGCGCCGCCTCGTCCCCCAGGAAAGGCCAGAGGGGCATCCAGTCTACGCAGTTACTCCGTGCTAGACGGTTGGTGTGCCGCGGCACTACATTCGTCTCAGCCCCGAAGTGCCACGGTGACGGTACCGATTACATTTGTGATAGGCGCCAATTATACCGGAACCTTACGCATGGCGACTGTGATGAGAATCACTTCAATGACCACCGCCGTCTGTCTTGCGGTAGATGAGTTTGGCACCGAGCCCCTCCGGGTTCGCCGATTCCTGTGTTTTGGATCCATCGGAGAGCCCGGGTTCGCATTTCCGAAGGTGTTAAAATGAACGGCGGCGGTTATGTAGCCATTCTTGTCATGCTTGTTTCTACCGTGGTGACATCCACCGGTGCTACTCTCGCAGGATTCGCAACATCCTTCGAGGCCTCGGAGGGCTATGTTCCTGGCAGCCTAAATGGGCAGAACGGATGGATAGCCACCAACGGCAATCAATATGCGTCTGCCACCGTTGCGCAATCGGTGGCAAACCATGGGACGCAATCCGTCGTCTTGTCGAACTCCTACCTGAAGTTCCCCCCGTTTTTTGGACAGGTGGTTAAGATAGAGTCGTGACGTCCAAAATGACGGGAGATTAGCGATGGCTGCGAAGCGAAAGATACATACGAATGAGTTCAAGGCGCGGGTGGCGCTGGAGGCGGTGAAGGGGATTCGG